>CAJARE010000047.1 GCA_903944255.1 uncultured beta proteobacterium | reverse complement strand
GAATATCATGCTGAACCTACTCTTGCATTAGCCGGGGGTGATGATGGTATGGATTTAATTCGTCGCATCATTGCAGCCGCGCCAGATTATTTATCTGAGCGTGGAGCTTTGTTATTGGAAATTGGTAATGAATTTGAGAATTTCAAAAAAGCATTCCCACAAATTCCGGTGATGTGGATGGCGGTTTCTGCTGGCGAAGAACAGGTACTCTTAATACAGGCAGAAGACCTACGCTAAGACTTAATTGAGTTCAGCAGCAGCAGTAATCGCCTGATCAATGCGCTCTACAGGAATCACTCTTAATCCAGGAATTTTTGCCTTGGGCATATTGGCTTTCGGAATAATAGCCACCCTGAATCCAAGCTTAGCAGCCTCTTTCAAACGCTCTTGTCCGCGTGGGCATGGTCGGATTTCACCTGCCAATCCCACTTCTCCAAATACGATTAACTCTTTTGGCAAGGCACGATTGCGAATCGAAGATTGAATGGCTAAAAGCACCGCCAAATCTGCTGCTGGCTCAGATATTTTCACCCCACCCACTGCATTTAAAAAAACATCTTGATCAAAACAAGCTATGCCGGCATGACGATGCAATACTGCTAAGAGCATTGCTAAACGGGCTTGCTCTAAACCAACAGCCAAACGACGTGGATTTGGCACATGAGCAGTATCTACTAAGGCCTGAATCTCAACTAACAAGGGACGGCTTCCCTCTTGAGTCACTAACACACAGGCACCAGGAACCATCTGCTCATGTTGCGATAAAAAGATTGCAGAAGGATTGCTGACACCTCGTAAGCCCTTTTCTGTCATCGCAAAAACGCCCAATTCATTAACGGCACCAAAACGATTTTTAATAGAGCGCACTAAACGGAATGAAGAGTGGGTATCGCCCTCAAAATAAAGGACAGTATCTACAATATGCTCCAAGACTCGCGGGCCAGCTAAATGACCATCTTTAGTAACATGACCTACCATCAAGATACAGATGCCACTCGATTTTGCTGCTCTAGTTAGTTGAGCTGCACATTCTCTTACTTGCGCTACCGATCCTGGTGCCGAACTCAACACTTCAGAGTACAAAGTCTGAATTGAGTCGACCACCAAGACTTGAGGTTTTACGGTATGCATAATGGATAACAACTTCTCTAGCTGAATTTCAGCTAAGACTTCTAATTGAGGCGCCTCTAGAGCAATACGCCTTGCACGTAAGGCTATCTGAGCCGCAGACTCTTCACCACTGCTATAAAGAACATTCATTCCAGCAGAGCTCATTTGAGCCAAGGCTTGCAGAAGTAATGTAGATTTACCAATTCCAGGATCACCGCCCAAGAGTACAACCCCGCCCGGAACTAGACCACCACCTAAGACGCGATCAAACTCCTCAACACCAGTACTAAATCTAGGTAAATCTTCCGCAGTAATAGCCGATAGTTTTTGTCGCGGCAATGATTGTGCCAAGCCTTGAAACCGAGAGTTTGAACTTTGCTCTGGTAAGCCCTCCTCCATAGTGTTCCACGCTTCACAGGAAGGGCACTGTCCTTGCCATTTAGCGGAAGTACCACCACAGGATTGACAAATGTAGATTGTTTTAACTTTAGCCAAGAAATTACCTAATGAATATGCACTCAACTGAATTAGTCGAGTTGCGTTCCTGCTTTATTTTCTTGTGCCCGCTTAGGGGCATCCTTACGACGCTGCTCTAAATCTGCAGCTCTTTCTGCGGCAGCTTTTTGCTTCGCTTCATATTCTCTTTGATTCGCAGCTCGCTCGGCCGCCTTTTCTGCTGAAGCACGTTCAGTTGCACGTTTAATATCTTCTTGATTCTTTAAGCTCTCGCGGAGTTTGCGCTGAACGTTACGCACTTGCACTTCCTGCGCCCTAATGGGATCTAATTCTGCTCGATACTCTGCCCTAGCCTTACCGATACAGTAATTAACCCAAAAATTTAAATAGCATTGTGAAGCAGCTTGCTTCCATCTGAACTCAGTCCATTCTCGTTGAAGTTCTAAATCTTGTTCTATTTGAATTAACTGTTCTAACTCTGCTTCCTCAGCTGGAGTAGCAAATACCATCCTACTCAATGAGCAAACCGTCAAAAATATTCCAAGAAATACTTTAGGGCGAAAAGGTGACTGTTTTCTCAAATTTCCACCTTGGCACCAAGTTCAACCAAGCGATTGGCTGGAATATTAAAGAAGTCAGACTGACGACCTGCGTTTTGATACATCCAACAAAACAAGCGCTCACGCCACAGAGCCATACCTGGAGTTGGAGATGGGACGATCGTATCGCGGGACAAGAAGAAAGAGGTATTCATCATGTCAAAGTGCATCTTGAAATGATGCTCAATCAGATGAATGATGGAAGCCATATCTGGGGTTTCTTTAAAACCATAAATCGCTCTAACAACGTAGATATTGCCACCCAAATCTTTAAGGGTAATGCGCTCGTCATCGTTTACATAGGGCACATCCCAAATACTCACCTTTAAGAAAAAGACTCTTTCATGAAGGACGTGATTATGTTTGAGGTTATGCAAGAAAGACACTGGCAAATAGTCAACATGAGCGGTTAAAAAGACAGCTGTTCCCTCAGCGCGATAGGGTGGGTGTGCCAATAAGCCCTCAATAAAGCTACCCAGCTTAATACCCCCTTCAATAGCTCGTTTACGCAAAATCTGACGTCCGCGATACCAGGTAATTAAACAGGTAAAACAAATCAAGCCAAGCGCTAAAGGATACCAACCACCATGTTCAATCTTAATCAGGTTAGCACTCCAGAAAGCCAAATCAACCAAGAAAAAAGTAGCTGTAATTAAAGTCACCAAAACTACATTCATCTTCCATTCTCTCAGCATGACTACTGCAAGCAAAATGGTAGTGATCAACATAGTGGACGTTACTGAAATACCGTAAGCTGCTGCTAAATTAACCGATTCTCTAAATTCAACGATGGTGACTACCACCATAAATAGCAAGGCCCAATTCACAAGAGGAATATAGATTTGGCCTTGTTCAGAATCTGAGGTAAACATAATCTTCATGCGGGGTAAAAAGCCCAATAGGATTGCTTGGCTTACCAAGGAGTAAGTGCCCGAGATCACGGCTTGAGATGCAATCACAGTAGCAGCTGTTGCCAAACCAACAGTAGGCCATAGCGCCCAATCGGGAACCATTAGATAAAACGGATTTTTAATGGCTTCTGGATTTGAAAGTAGCAAAGCGCCCTGGCCAAGATAATTAATGAGCAAACTTGGCAACACAACTAAAAGCCAGGCATAGCGAACTGGATTACGACCAAAATGCCCCATATCCAAGTAGAGCGCCTCTACTCCAGTAACTACCAATACTACCGCCCCCATGACGATGTAAGCAGTTGTGGGATGTTGCGAAATAAAGGTGATGGCATACCAGGGATTGAAGGCCGATATGATCTGCGGTGCATCACCAATATTCCAGATTCCTAATGCAGCGAGCGTTAAGAACCATACAAGGGTAATGGGGCCAAACAAATTGCCAACGGCAGCAGTGCCATATTTTTGAATCGCAAATAAGGCCACTAGGATCCCTAGTGAAATAGGAATAATGTATTTGCTTAATCCAGGCGCAGCAATATTAATTCCCTCAACTGCTGATAAAACTGAAATTGCAGGTGTGATGACGGACTCACCAATGAGCATGCAAGCCCCCAGCATGCCAATAATCATGAAAAAGTAATAGCTTTTTGATTTGTTATCAAATGAGCGTAGCGCTAATGCCATCAGTGAGAGCACTCCGCCCTCTCCCTTATTGTCAGCGCGCATCACAAACAATACATATTTAACGGTCACAACTAAGATCAATGCCCAGATCATCATTGAGATCACACCAAAAAGTGCTTCGGGCGTATAAGCAATACCATGTTTAGCGTCAAAGCATTCTTTTAGCGCATAAAGCGGGCTTGTTCCAATGTCACCAAAGACCACACCAATAGCGGCCAACATCATCACTCCAAGACTTTTTTTATGCTCTCCACCAGATCCATGAACCTGTACAGGCTTTAAAAGCGTGGAGCTTGAAAATTCAGGATTACTAATCGACATCTCAGAACCTTATGAGGTTGTTGCGTGGCAATATGTTACTCCTTATAAGGGCTGCCCTAATGCTCTTCAAACCTTACAAAATGCGCTTTTTTACACTTCTTTTCAAGGTTTACCTCGACAAGACCCCTCAAAAAATGCTAGAATCTTAGCTTCAGACGCGGGGTGGAGCAGTCTGGCAGCTCGTCGGGCTCATAACCCGAAGGTCGTAGGTTCAAATCCTGCCCCCGCAACCAGTAACTCAGTACTAAGCCCTTAATTTTTAAGGGCTTTTTGCTTTTGAGGGCTGAGCTTTCCCCCTATGCCATAGGCGACGACTGTGATCCCTCCAAAATATCTGAAGCCCCCCTTGATCTTTTCCAAGCCTCCAAATCTGAGCGCCTGTTTTGGGGGTTTGTAAAAAAGGTATTTGCAAGGACTGATAACGCTCTACAACTTTTGGATGAGGATGACCATAGCGGTTGCGATAAGCATTCTGGGCAAATGCATAATCTGGCATGAGTCTTTTTAATAAAGGTTCAGAAGAGGAAGTTTTGCTGCCATGGTGAGGCGCCATAAAAATAAGCTCTCTATCACCAATCTGTGCAAGCATGATCTGCGTCAGACGATCTACGATTTCTGCTTCTCCTTGTTTTTCCACATCGCCCGTTAACCAAAATGAAGTATTTTTATTGCGCACCTCTAGAACACAACTCATTTCGTTGGGTTTTCTCGAATACTCCCTCTCAAAAAGAGAGTGCTCATGTGGGTGCCAGATATAAAACTCAACCTCATCCCAGATCCACTGTTGCCCATAACGACATGGAATGCTGGGGATTTTCTTAGTCTGAAGATTTTCTAGTAAAGGATTAGTGCTTGGTAGAGAGCCCATCATTGAGGAAAATTCGATATGCTTTAAAAGCGTATTGGCTCCTCCAACATGATCGCTATCACTATGGCTAATCACCATACGATCAATCTGATGAATTCCCCTGCCTTGCAAATAGGGCAATAGGATTCTCTGGCCAGCATCATTCTTCTTGCCCTGAATGGGCCCAGTGTCATACAGTAATTTTTTTGAGGCTGTCTCTATTAATACGGCTGTACCTTGCCCAACATCAAAAACAGTTGCATTAAATTGCCCTAACCCAATCGCTCCATTATCAAAGCGAATAAATAAGGGGAGGAGGAAACAAAGTGCAGCAATCCTTGAGCGCCAATTTTCAGAGAGACTTCCAGGTTTAATGGCATACACGATTCCGATACCAGAAAGTAGTAATGCCCACCAGCTAGGTTGCTGATGCCAAATCACTGACCATTTCCAATTTGCCATCCAATGGAGTAATTGCGCCAGATATTCCATGGAGAAATGTGCACCTAGTAAGAGCCAACGCCCAACAAAATCTGGCAGTAGTGCTCCAGCAATAGCCAAAGGTGTAACGACATAACTCACCGCTGGAATAGCAAAAGCATTCGCCAATGGTGAAACTATTGACACTTGGTAGAACCAATACAACGTGAAAGGCAATAATGCAAGCGTAACAACTGTTTGAACGCGAAATGCCTCATGTAAGGCTTTAACAGCCCTATCAGTCCAATGCACTTCAAACTCTTTTCCAGTGGGAACACCCAATAAGCCCGCCGAATTTTCCATCGAATACAAAATGGCTGCTACTGCACCAAAAGACAACCAAAATCCAGGTGTATAAGGTGCCATTGGATCAACCAATAAGACAATGAATAGTGCCCACCACCAAATATCAAAAGATCTAGGATTCCTGCCAGCCCACAATGCAAAGCTGACCACTCCTACCATGAACATAGTTCTCTGAGCCGGTATCTGAAACCCGGCCAGCCAAGCATAAATAAAAGCCGTCAAAAACCCAGCTATTGCTGCAACCTTACTGACTGGTATCAATAAGGGCAAATAATGACGGCGCCACATAAAACTAGCTAACAATGCTCCAACTCCAGCAAGCATCGTGACATGTAGACCTGATATGGAGATGAGATGGCCAATACCTGTAGCATTAAATACTCGCCAATCCTCCTGATCAATCGCATTCTGATCGCCCATCACTAAGGCAATGATGACCCCAACATAACGGGCATCACTAGGCAGTAAATTTTGAATTTTTTTACGCAAATGCCAGCGCGCTAATTCCATTCGTAGTTCAAAATCCATCAGTCCAATATCTTGCGCCTGCAATAACAGCCCACTTCTCACCGAGCCACTAGCTCCAAAATTTTGATGAAAAGACCAGCGTTCAAAATCAAAGGTATATGGATTAAGGGTTCCGTATGGCTGCTTCAGCTTAGTCTTTAAACGCCACCGCTGACCTGGAATCATCTCTGGAATATCTTGGGGATTTCGCCAGGCTGGTTGCCAACTAAGATAAATTTTCTCTGGGAAACGATCTATGATCTGTTGACCCTTCATCACCTTATCTACTGCAAAAGCAAACTTTGCTCCATCCACACCACCTTGAGGGAGTGCAGCTACTCGCCCCTCTATGCTTAAATCATGACCTTCCAAGTCGCTTACAAGAATATTACTAAGACGTTTTTCTGCATAATGCGCATTCCATGCAAAACCAACAGTAAAAGCGATGGCCACAACTGCTACTTGGCGCACTTTTTGAGAACAAGATGATGTCAACGCAAATCCAAGACTCAAGATTGCCAAGGCCGAGCTAATTAGCAGCCAATATTGGGGTATGTGAGGCAAAAAGAAAAGGAGTGATCCCCCGGCAATGAATGCCGTAATAGTTAGGCGCACTACTTTAAGAAATGATTGGAAAAGTTGAGCTAGTCGTACATAGCGCAGACCAACGCGGTAATGCCTGCATGGCATTACGCCATACTGCATCAGCAAAAACGGCTTTATCTATTCCCCGAATAGTCGCTAACTCTTGAGCGATACGCGGCAAAAATGCAGACTCATTAAAAGCTATTCCCTCAGCCCTTAACCATGCCGGAGGAATATCGGGTGCATCCGTTTCAGTGACGATACTATCGAGCGGAAGTTCTTTTAGTAATCGACGTATTTGTAATGCACGCTCGTAAGTAGCCGCTCCACCAAATCCCAACTTAAATCCTAAGCCAATAAATTGCTCTGCTTGCTGCATACTGCCATTAAATGCATGGGCAATTCCACCAGGAATTTTTCGGCGACGTAATGCTTTTAGGATAACGTCTTGCGAACGACGAACATGCAAAATCACTGGGAGCTGAAATTGTTCAGCTAAATCCAATTGGGCATTAAAGAAATAGTCTTGACAACGAAGATCTAAATGCTCAACGAAATAATCTAGACCGATCTCACCGATTCCAACAAAACGTGGATCTAGCAATGATTGACTAATCTGTTGTTCAATCACTTGCACATCACTCTTTTGAGCTTGATTGGTATATAAGGGATGAATACCTAAGGTATAGACCAATCCGGGTAATTGCGATCCATACTGATTTGCCATTGCCCTTACTTGCTGGCAATCTGCTGCTCTTACAGCTGGCAACAAAATGGCTTGCACATTATTCTGTAAAGCATCATCGATGACTGCAGGAAAATTAGCAGCGAACTCCGGCGCATCTAGATGGCAATGTGTATCAATCCAAATAGGATGCATTAATCAGCAGCTCATTGGGGAAATAGATTTAATACTCCGCGCTCCAAATGCAAAATGCGATCACAACGTTTAGCACGCAGAGAATCATGAGTAACAATGACAAAGGCAGTACCCTGTTCACGAGCGATATCTAACATCAAGTCAAATACGCCGTCAGCGGTCTCGGTATCTAAATTGCCAGTAGGCTCATCCGCCAATACGCATGTAGGATTACCCACCAAGGCTCTAGCAACAGCAACCCTTTGACGTTCACCCCCGGAAAGCTCACCTGGGGTATGCAACTCTCGAGCTGCCAAACCAACTGCTTTGAGCATCTTGCTAGCGCGCTCCATGGACTCGTCATTACTTAATCCTCGGATACGCAGAGGTAAGGCCACGTTCTCGGCAGCACTAAATTCATCTAAGAGATGATGAAACTGGTAGATAAACCCAAGGCTGTGATTACGAAGTTGATCTAACTTCTTGACCGATAAATGATTCAAATTAGAGCCGGCTAATGTCACAGATCCAGAACTGGGACTATCTAAGCCACCAAGCAGATGCAGCAAGGTACTTTTACCAGAGCCAGAAGAGCCCACAATCGCGACTTTTTCAGAGGGCAGGACATCCAAATCAATCGATTTCAGAACCTCGACCGCAGTTGGGCCCTGTCCATAGGTTTTAGCTAAGCCTCTTGCTACTAAGACTGCTTGATTACTCATAGCGCAGCGCCTCCGCTGGTTGTACCTTTGCAGCGCGTCGGCTTGGATAAAGGGTTGCCAATATTGAGAGGCCAAAGGCCATCAATCCTACTGTGAGTACATCTGACAATCTCACGTCTGAAGGAAGTTCGCTAATGAAATAAACCTCGCGGGGTAAGAAACGTACTCTAAAAATAGCTTCAATCGCAGGAACAATCACGTCAATGTTCAAAGCAATTAACAAACCTAAACCGACCCCAGCTAAGGAACCTAGCAAGCCAATGGATATTCCTTGGATCAAAAAGATTCTCTGAATTAAACCTGGACTTGCACCCATGGTTCGAAGAATAGCAATATCGGCTTGTTTTTCATTCTCAGTCATAACTAATGTAGAGCCTAAATTGAATGCAGCCACAGCAATAATCACAGTCAAGAGAATGAACATCATTTTCTTTTCAGTCTGTACTGCTGCAAACCAATTACGATTAGAGCGAG
>CAJARE010000046.1 GCA_903944255.1 uncultured beta proteobacterium | reverse complement strand
CGTGCCTTAGTTGGGAGCGTATCACCAATTACCTTGACTGCTGTGCGTTGGGGTGCTGCGGCCTTAATACTATTACCCTTTGGCTGGCGAATTTTTAAACCCAGCAGTCCATTATGGAAAAATAAAATCCGCTTTTTGATAATCGGTTTATTTGGGGTTGGAAGTTATAACGTATTACTTTATTCAGCACTGCAAACATCTTCGGCGATTAATGTAACTCTGATTGGCGCAAGCATGCCAATTTGGATGTTATTAATTGGTGCAGTGTTTTATCAAGTCAAACCTAGAGTTGTCCAGATGATTGGTGCAGTAGTCTCGCTCTTGGGTGTATCAGTAGTATTAACTCGGGGTGAGCTCAGCACTTTATTGTCAATGCAAATGGTGATGGGCGACCTTTTGATTATGTTGGCTACTTTTCTATGGGCCACTTATAGTTGGATGTTGAGTCGCCCTGGCTCTAGTTCTGAGCGCGAATGGCCTTGGGCTGGTTTCTTGTCAGCACAGATTGTGATTGGTTTGATGTGGACAGGAATTTTTGAGGGCTTTGAGATTGCCTCCGGACATGCCTATTTAGACCTCAACCTTTGGACCGGATCATTGATCTTATTTATTGCGATTGGGCCATCCTTGATTGCTTATCGTTGTTGGGGCCAAGGGGTGAATAGAGCGGGGCCTACAGTTGCTGCTTTTTTTGCTAACTTCATTCCTTTGTTTACCGCACTTTTTTCTGCCGCCATTCTGGGCGAACCGCCTAGCTTATTTCATGGGGTAGCCTTTGCCCTAATTGTTGCCGGGATTTGGGTTTCTTCTCCTAAAAGTCGAATGCCTAAGCTTTGATAGTTTCATTGTGGTCTAGGAAAGAATTTCAAAAAAACAGTACAGTTAGTTCTTTTGGTTTTTAAAGCTTTTTAGAGTCTATGGTTGATGTCTTAGTGATTGGAGGCGGTAATGCCGCCCTTTGTGCTGCTCTGATGGCCCGAGAGGCGGGCGCTAGCGTCTTGTTATTAGAGTCAGCTCCCAAAGAGTGGCGGGGAGGAAATTCCCCTCACACTCGCAATATACGTGCCATGCACGAAGGTCCTCAAGATGTTTTATTAGGTACTTATTCAGAGGAAGAGTATTGGGAGGATCTTTTAAAAGTAACGGGTGGACTCACTAACGAAGAGCTTGCCCGACTAGTGATTCGTTCATCTTCTAGTTGTCGCTCATGGATGATGAAACACGGCGTTCATTTTCAGGCACCCCTATCAGGCACTTTGCATCTTTCACGTACGAATGCTTTTTTTATGGGTGGTGGTAAAGCCTTAGTCAATGCGTACTATCGCAGTGCTGAAAAGCTTGGAATTGCGATCCGTTATAACTCCTTAGTCGATTCGATTGAAATGGAAGATGGCCAGTTTGTTGCTGCCTATGTTGGTAAAGAGCGAATCGAAGCCAAATCCTGTGTGCTGGCCGCAGGTGGTTTTGAATCAAATCGTGAGTGGTTAAAGGAAGCCTGGGGAAAGAATGACTTAGGCGAATGCCCAGCGGATAACTTCTTGATTCGAGGCACCAAATTTAATATGGGTGTACTACTCAAGCACATGATTGAGGCAGGGGCAGATTCAATTGGAGATCCGACACAAGCCCATATGGTCGCGATTGATGCACGTGCCCCACTATACGACGGTGGTATTTGCACTCGGATTGACTGCGTTTCTTTAGGTGTGGTGGTGAATAAAAACGCTGAGCGCTTCTATGATGAGGGTGAGGATTTTTGGCCTAAGCGTTATGCCATATGGGGCCGACTGGTTGCACAACAAGCCGGTCAAATCGCTTATTCGATCATCGACTCTAAGGCGCTTGGGCGCTTTATGCCACCAGTTTTTCCGGGTGAGAAAGCCGATACGCTTGAGGCTTTGGCAGATAAGTTGGGAATCAATCAAGCCACATTTGTTAAGACAATTCAAGATTACAACGCAGCGTGCGTAGAAGGTAACTTTGACCACACTGCATTGGATGATTGCCATACAGAAAATCTCACCCCCCCTAAGACCCATTGGGCAAGAAAAATTGATGTAGCTCCGTTTTACGCTTATGCCGTTAGACCTGGCGTGACTTTTACTTATTTAGGATTGAAGACTGATCAAAATGCGACTGTCTATATCAACGGTAAACCAAGTGAAAACTTATTCGTTGCGGGTGAAATGATGGCAGGCAATGTATTAGGTAAAGGTTATACCGCTGGTATTGGAATGACTATTGGAACGGTGTTTGGCAGAATTGCTGGCGTCAGCGCTGCAAAAGCAGTTGGCTTAAAAGTGGAGTTAAATGATGCAACAGCTTAATTCTTTAATCCGAGAGGCATCAAATTTGGGTAATGCTAGAGCAGATCAAGAGGTCGCTCGCGTTATGCAGATTTGCAATGCCTGTCGTTACTGTGAAGGATTTTGTGCCGTCTTTCCGGCGATGACACGGCGAATTGAATTTAATGCTGCTGATGTGCATTACCTCGCAAACTTATGTCATAACTGCGGAGCTTGTTTGCATGCTTGTCAATACGCACCTCCACATGACTTTGCAGTGAATGTTCCTTTGGCAATGGCTAAGGTCCGTCAAGAAACTTATATTGATTTTGCATGGCCTCATGCCTTAGGAAGTCTCTATAAACAGAATGGCATTACGGTGGCTTTGGCAAGCTCCATTTCCCTGATAGTCTTTTTACTAGTAACGCTTGTACTGAATGGCACTCTATTTATAGTTCCAAATGGCGGAAACTTTTATGCGATCTTCTCTCACAACACTTTGGTCTTGATGTTTGGATCTGTATTTTTATTTGCAATTTTTGCCCTAGGCCTAGGCGTTACTCGTTTTTGGCGCCAGATTTCACCGGGGACTATATCTGGTGGGGCTGCAGCTGAAGCTACCCATGATGCTTTAACTTTGAAATATCTTGGTGGGGGTCATGGTAAGGGTTGCAATAATGAAGATGATGCTTTCTCGTTGTGGAGAAAACGTTTTCACCATTTCACTTTTTATGGCTTTATGTTGTGCTTTGCGTCAACTAGTGTTGCCACTTTGTATCACTATCTTTTGGGCTTATCGGCACCTTATGCCCTGAATAGTCTGCCAGTCATATTGGGAACTGTAGGCGGAATCGGTCTTCTCATTGGTCCCGCAGGATTACTTTACTTAAATTACAAGCGTGATAGCGCTCATGGTGATGCAAATCAAAAGCCTATGGATAGGGCATTCATATTGTTACTTTGGTTAATTAGTGCATCTGGTCTTGGGCTCTTGGCTTATCGTGATACCTCTTGGATGTCTATTTGGTTGGCTGTGCATCTTGGTTTTGTGATGGGTTTCTTTTTGACAATGCCTTATGGAAAATTTGCGCACGGTATATATCGCACTGCAGCATTATTGAAAAATGCGATAGAAAAACGGCAAAAAAGTAAGCTCCAGCTTGGTGCTGACTAGCAAGGCTAAAACCCTTCATTCTCAGTTTCAAGCTTTCTAGAGGGGGTAGCACCTGAGTTTTTGCATTCCACCCCCATTAATAGCCTTAAATCGGTATCATTTAGCACTTATCTCAGAAATTCTTAGGAAATTACTATGCCAGGCTTACTACCAAACGTTGATCCAGATGGATTGTTGGAGTTCTCAGTTGTTTACACCGATCGATCCTTGAATCATATGTCTGAAGAATTTAAGCGGGTGATGGTGGATATTTCCGGCGTTTTAAAAGATGCTTATAACGCGAGCTCAGCGGTAATCGTCCCGGGAAGCGGCACTTTTGGTATGGAGGCCGTAGCACGTCAATTTGCAAATCAGCAAAAGTGTTTGGTATTACGTAATGGCTGGTTTAGTTATCGCTGGACGCAAATTTTTGATTTGGCCAATATTACGAGCGACGTTACCGTTATCAAAGGTAGACAGTTAGAGAATTCTACTCAAGGTGTATTTGCTCCTGCGCCAATCGAAGAGGTGGTCGCTTTCATTAAGAAAGAGAAGCCTGCAGTAGTATTCGCTCCCCATGTTGAAACCTCTGCTGGAATTATTTTGCCAGATGATTATTTAAAGGCAGTAGGTGAAGCTGTTCAATCTGTTAATGGGCTATTTGTTTTAGATTGCATTGCTTCTGGCGCTATGTGGGTGGATATGAAAGCCTGCAATGTCGATGTTCTGATTACGGCTCCTCAAAAAGGCTGGAGTAGTTCTCCATGCTGTGCATTGATTGCCTTGGGTGATCGCGCTCGTGAGAAGATTGAGTCTACTCAAAGCAGTAGTTTCTCAATGGACCTCAAGAAATGGTTACAAATTATGGAGGCTTATGAGAAGGGTGGTCATGTGTATCACACTACTATGCCTACTGACGCCCTGAAAATTTTGCGCAATGTGATGAAAGAAACACAAGCGCTTGGATTTGCTGCTCTAAAACAAAAGCAAATTGAGTTAGGCTCTAAAGTGCGTGAGTTATTGGTATCAAAGGGATACGACTCTGTTTCTGCAAAAGGCTTTCAAGCTTCAGGCGTTGTCGTTAGCTATACCAAGGATCCCGACATTCAGTCTGGTAAAAAGTTTATTGCTCTTGGTTTGCAAACTGCTGCTGGTGTACCGTTACAGTGTGATGAAAGGCCAGATTTCCGTACTTTCCGTATTGGTCTTTTTGGCTTAGAAAAATTAGCACATGTTGATCGTACGGTAGGGCAACTAGCCAAAGCCTTGGAAAAAATTACTGAAGCTGAAGCACAGCCTGCTTAAGTAGTTGATTGAAAAAAATCAGGCCATCATTTGATGGCCTTTTTTTATTACCTCGCCAGCGGATTAGGGCTTGCCTCACCAATTTTGTGTAGGGTATTGTTATCAACATGATGAAATAGGTCTTCTTGGCCTTTTATCTTTAAGACCGTATCTTGTTCATAAGACCAGGTGCCATCATCGTGAATATTGACCGCTATACGATATTCAACCGTTCTAAATGCGTATTCTAAAAATGGATTTGAAGAAATTCCTGCATTCAGATCACCTTCTTTTGCCAATAGTTCAAATTGCTTAGCTGTGGCAGTGGTTTGACCCATAGCCATCGTTGTCATGCCTCGCGGAATGGTGAGGGTATGAATGATATTGCCAGTTGCTGGTTCCCAAAGCCAGTAACCAACTTGGTCATGATATGTTTTGACTTGATCAGGCTTGGTGATGTGAGAGTGATACCTCAGGCCATAAAATAATTGTGGGCCATTAGTTTGAGGATCCACGGGCTGAAGTTCGATACGTTCAACATAGGCTTGTTTTTTAGGACCCTCTGCTTTTGGCTTAACGTCAAGTCCACGCACACCCTCCCAAATCCCTGCCATGCCGGTAAAGGGGCCAAGCATACTCAGAGTATCAACCGAATAGCCTTGGGGTTCTGTAAAAATATCGCTAGGAAAATCATTCATGGATAACTTTCTACACCTGCAGTAATGATGAAAAATAATTGAGTATTATCAACCAACTTTGCCGGAAAATTGTATGAATTTTCAATTGATAGGCTCCACATCATCGAGCGCATTAGATTTTTTCGAATCCTGAGATTTTTTATTAGGATTATTACGAACTAATAGCGACATAGCTGCAATGACTAAAGCCATACCACTAATTTGCATCCATGTAATTGGTTCAGATAAAAAAACATAGCCCATAAAAATAGTAGAGACAGGTCCTAGCATTCCAGCCTGCGCAACTATAGGTGATCCAATTCGATTAATGGCAACCATAATCATGAGCATGGGGATCGCTGTGCATACGCTGGCATTGATTAAGCTAAGCCAATAGATTTGTGGAGTCTGTTCAAATAAGGCTGTCGG
>CAJARE010000045.1 GCA_903944255.1 uncultured beta proteobacterium | reverse complement strand
TTGCCCTCTTTTAAATCTTCTCCAAGGTAATAATCTACAACGCGATCTGAATAAAAGTTGTGTTCTAAATTATCACGTAGGGTTTTACGGATTTCACCACCCTTGCCGCTTGAGCCGTATCCATGAATTACGAGCATTGTCTTAAAGCCTGCATTACTTGCCACTTCGAGGTACTTTTCAAATTTGGCAATCGCCTCTTCAACTAAGGGAGCGCCTAATTCCAGATCAAAGATGAGGGTTTCGGTGATGGCCTCGGGTACCTCTGTGCTACCACACAAGCGACATACGCCCATAACCTGGCGCTCACCCCCGCACTGCGGGCAACGACATAAATAGGTTCTGGGTTTGGCCATTAATCTCTCAAATTAGATACAAACACTATACATAGGGGATGTTAGGGCAACGCTAGCTCAGAGCATGAGCCATGGAAAAAAGGTTTGTAATTTTATTGAAATAAGGTATAAACTAATCGACTCCGATCAATTAATGCTCTTAATAACACTATATTCATGATTTCTTGCAGGCTTTCCACTATTTTGGGTGCTCGTCGTATTAAGGTCTCTGACGTATGCCGTGCAACCGGCATTGCTAGGGCAACACTTGATCGTTATTACTACGACCGAGTCAATAGTTTTGACCGTGAAGTACTCACAAAACTGTGTGACTTTCTGCAAGTTGACCCTGGGCAGCTCATTGTGAAGGTGGAGCAAGGCGATCTTTTCTCTGATGGCGATGAAGTGAGACTCGCATGACCGAACGGGATATGAAAGTGCTCTTAGAGGCCCACGCGCTAAAGCAGGTACAAATTCTCTTTGGCGTCATGAGCCAAGGCTACATGATTGTGGCCGATGGCAAGCCTTTAGAGACCAATAAGCACGAAACACGCGAATTTAAAACTCTAGATGCTGCCGCTAAGCTCTTATTTAAATTAGGCATTGCTGATTTTGTAGTTAAGCTTAAAACTACGACTTAACACGTAGTAGTTTTGTATTACTCATAAAAGATCTGCCCACGCATATCTTTGATAAAGACTTGATAAAACGCTTTCCACTTTTGCACTTCTGTAGGCTGGCATATAGCGCTGGGTCTTTGCACTATTAACTTTCGTGCAGCAGTAATAGTATTGCCATTTTGAGAATAGCTTGAGGTGTACTGAATGCCATCTTTTTTATAACTGACCCCAATTGGTATGCGCGTTACTTTGACATTATTGGGAAACTCTATGTCATAGTCTTCACTTACTATTCTTGTGCTGCACGCATAAGGATGGCGAAATTTCTCGGGTGGTCTATCGTTGGCAATGGTGGCTAATTCTCCAGGCCCTAAACCTACGGGTATCGTCATTGCGCCAGGCCCTGGCACATTAGCTACAGCATCGAGGGTAAAGTCACCGTCGACTTCAAAGGGCTGATTGAGATCATAGACAGGGCTAAGCTTAAAAGTGCCCTCACCTGTTTGTCTAAATCTAGTGAAGTGATTACGCACCATACGCTGGACTAAGTTTGTATCTGCACCTTCATATTTAATGCGGGCATTAATTTCTGCGGTACCTAAATAATGAGTATGTGAGCTACCTTTAATTTTGCCGTCATCAGTAATCGTCATCTTTACCCCTGTGATCACTTGATTATTTTCTGCTAAAGGTTTTGGGGTTCGCCCTACCTTACCAAGCTTAGTCAAAATGGTTGGTTTATCTAACTCATCTTGCGGCAAGACACCAAAGGGGGCTAGCTCAGATGTGGAATCAACATACAAATTCCATTTAGGCAGATAGGTAATTACATGATTTAGGGGAGCAATGATGGGGTACTTTGGCAATTCGTAGGCACTACCTGAATTAATCAGTGCCGAACTTGCCTCAATACCTTTTGCATTTAATAGTGCGATGAGTAAGACGTTATGGTCTTTGCAATCGCCATACCGATTTTTAATCACTGTATTAGCACTATGCGGAATTATGCCGCCATCCCCTAGAAAAATCGCTACATAGCGAATTTCTCTTGTTACCCAGTTGTAAAGGGCTTTGGCCTGTTCTTTGGGGTCATCAATACCTTTAGTAATGTCATTAGCTAGCTTTTGTACTTCAGGCGTTACTGCAAACTTACTTTTAGTGCGCGCTTCATATGCCTTTGCAAACGTTTCTTGACTATCCATAGTTGAAATGCGGAAATACGGTGCAAAGTCTCCACTAGAAACTTGTAATTGTTCTTTTAAATGAAAGTCTTTAGTTTGATAGCTAAAGCTGAGACGTTTCATGCCGTTGGGTAAGTTGTCTACACTGCCAATGTTCACGTCCTTGGTGTCGATATATAGTTTGCGATCGGCAGGATAAGTTAAGGTGTACTCAAATACCTCGTAATCAATTTGCGGGTAAAAACTAAAGTGGCTATAAAAAAATCCCGGCATCATGGCTTGCTTCGTAATTAATTTGGTCTTGTAATAGGTTCTCGAGCCCACACTCACATTAGGAAAAATAATGATCACGTGCTTTTGATCAGAAAAAATAGCTGCACCTTTAGCATTGTCATCTTCTACTATACGAATGGCATTTGGCGCCACGAGAATTTTGTTACCTTGGGGGGTAATGGTGTAAGCCTCTAAGACTTCAAGGGTTTCAAAGCTGCTATTAAAGGGTAGGTCGGCCTGTGATTCACTTTCAATGGCAAGTTGCGAGCGCACGACTTTAGTGAGCTCTTCTACCTGAACTACGGTGCCATCAGTATTGAGAGTTTCATGAATTACCGCCTTTTCAGCGGTTGATAAGGCATCGGGGTGCCCTGCGCGGGGTAGTGAAGCGTGTATTAAGAAATAGCCCCCTAATAAGGCTGCTGCTAAGCCAGCAAACGATTGATGAGTAAATTTCATGTGGTGGTTCCCATGCCACTTAATGTAGCGGATTTTGCTGACTACTGAAGTAATTCGTACTTTCTTTATTTTCTTGAGCTAGCAGCTCATTGGGTGAGCTTGATGCGTTTTATTGTTAAGCCATCTACTAAAAAGGAGTGTTCAGATGAAATCAACTCACTTGGCAACTGATTTTGCAAGCTACTTTGCAGTATTTAATAAATGTATGGTCATTTTGCTGATCGCCACTCAGCTCGTCTTATCGATTCGCCCAGTGGCTGCTCAAACAACTAATTGGAATGACTCACCAGCCAATTGGAACAACAGTATTAGTAATTGGGATAACTCTTCTACCAATTGGAATAACAGCCCGAGCAATTGGGATAACAGTGCGAGTAACTGGAACGCGACTAATGGCGTGTACGACAACCGGGGAAACCGCATTGGCTATGAAACCCAAGCGCCTTCGGGTGTCACTAATATTTACGACAACAACGGCAACCGCATTGGTTACTCGCCTAGTAAAAGGTAAACCCATGAAAACCTATTGCTATAAATTGATCAAAATGGAGCCCGTTACCACGGATTCTGATGTGGTAGAAACGATTCTTAACGATCAAGGAACCGAAGGCTTTCGTTTTCGTGGCATTAAAAAACTCTGGACTTTTAACGATAAATATGTCCCAGTACAGCGCAATTTCATCATTATGGAGTTACAAGAACAAGATGAAGATGAAATTATATGAAACCGGCCATGCAATTCAATCTACATCCGCTTGCGCTACCTCGATTAAATCCTCCTGGGTTTCCACTTCATGAAAATCTATTTGTAGTTGCTCTGCATCAGCAAATTCACGCTGTAATGAA
>CAJARE010000044.1 GCA_903944255.1 uncultured beta proteobacterium | reverse complement strand
GGTGGAATTTGGGGAAGGGCTTAACATATAACGATTAAACCATAGGCATAAAATCCCTTCCACCATGGATGAACGTTCCCGCGCTTTACTAAAAACCCTCATCGAGCGTTATATCGAGGAGGGTCAGCCGATTGGCTCCCGGACTCTTTCGAGATTCTCGGGCTTGGACCTATCGGCCGCCACGATTCGCAATGTCATGGCTGATTTAGAGGATATGGGCCTGGTAACCAGCCCTCATACCTCTGCTGGACGTATTCCGACTCCGAGAGGTTATCGGCTGTTTGTGGACACCATGGTGACTATTCGCCCTCTTGAAGAAATGGCCGCTCGAGAAGTGGAAAAGGGACTTTTGCCCGACTCACCCCAAAGAGTTTTAAATTCCGCCGCTCAAATGCTGTCCAATCTGACTCATTTTGCTGGCGTTGTCATGACTCCTAAACGTGCTCAAGTCTTTAAGCATATTGAATTTTTGCGTTTGGGCGAAGGCAAGATCTTGCTCATTATGGTGACCCCCGAAGGGGATGTACAAAACCGAATCTTGCCGACAACTCAAGATTACACACCTAGCCAATTAATCGAGGCAGGTAATTACATCAATGCTCAGTTTGCTGGAAAAAGTTTTGATCAAGTGCGCTCTCATCTCAAGGCAGATTTAGATAATCTACGTACCGACATTTCTGGTTTGATGGCCTTAGCTTTACAAGCTGGGGTAGCCGAGTACGATCTGGGTCGTGGCGATGTGGTTCTTTCTGGTGAGCGCCGTCTACTCAATGTTGGGGATTTAAGCTCCAATCTCGATAAGCTGCGCAAAATGTTTGATATGTTGGAGCAAAAGTCAGTTTTAATGCAATTGTTGGACGTGTCTAGTCATGCTGATGGCATTCAGATTTTTATCGGCGGAGAGAGTGACCTTTTGCCTTATGAGGATTTAGCTGTCATTAGTGCACCCTATAGTGTGGATGGCCAAATTGTTGGTACCTTAGGGGTGATTGGGCCAACTCGCATGGCTTATGACCGAGTCATTCCGATTGTGGACATTACTTCTAAATTATTATCAGGTGCTCTTAGCTCTTAAGCATTTTAAAAAATATTGATAAAGACATCTACTGTGAATCAAAACCCTCACTTAAGAGCCTCAAAGACTGCGGTGTTATTGCTCAATTTGGGCACGCCATCTGCACCCACTTCTAAAGCGGTGAGATCTTATCTCAAGGAATTTTTATCTGACCCTCGTGTAGTAGAAATTCCCCGCTTTATTTGGTGGTTCATTTTGAATGGCATTATTTTGCCTATTCGTAGTCCATCGTCAGCTAAAAAATATGCTTCGATTTGGTTGCCAAAATTAGGCTCACCTCTAATGCATTACTCACGCTTGCAAGCTAGAGAGTTAGGTGAAGTATTTGCCAATCAAGGACATACCGTCTTGGTTGATTTAGCGATGCGTTATGGACAACCCTCTACCGAAGAAGTCCTTAAGAGCCTGAAGGCACAAGGCATGGAGCGTTTATTGCTACTACCTCTATACCCACAGTATTCAGCAACGACCACAGCTTCTAGCTTTGATGAAGTATTCCGAGTATTGAGTACCTGGCGTGATCAACCTGAATTACGCTTAGTCAAACACTATCACGATAATCCCGCATACATTAATGCTTTGCGTGATCAAGTATGTAATGCTTGGGACAAGGATGGGCGCCCTAACTTTGCTGCTGGAGATCGATTCGTGATGTCTTTTCATGGTTTGCCTAAGCGCAATCTAATGAATGGAGATCCCTATCATTGCGAGTGCCTAAAAACAGGACGCTTGCTTGGTGAAGCATTAGGATTAGAGAAAACCGATTACATCGTAACCTTTCAATCTCGATTTGGAAAAGCAGAATGGCTTAAACCGTATACCGCTCCCACAATTGAAAAGCTAGCAAAAGAAGGGTGTCAGCGTATCGATATTTTTTGCCCAGGCTTTCCAGCGGATTGCCTAGAGACTCTTGAGGAGATAGCAATGGAAGCCAGAGAGAGTTTCCTAGAGCATGGTGGAAAAGATTATCGTTATATCCCATGTCTCAATAGCAATCCAAAATGGATTGAGGCATTAAGTGATATTGCGCACCAACATTTATTGGGGTGGTCATTGGGTACTGAGTCTGAGGCTGAGCTTGCTGCCCGAAATAAAAGGGCAGAATTAGTCGAGGCCGCTAATACTTGAAATTAAAACTTTTAACCCCATATGGCAGACAGTAGTCATTCATTCTTAAAAGCGAAATAGTATCCATGACACAAGAAAATCAAAATCCCAATTCCGAGCAGGACAATACTGCCGCTGATGCAGCTCCTGAGGCGTCTGCAGAGCCTGCTGTACCTTTGACACCAGAGCAAGAAATTGCCGAGCTCAATCAAAAGCTTGCCGATATGCAAGATAACTTTTTGCGCGCCAAAGCTGAGGGAGAAAATATTCGCCGCCGTGCTGTTGAGGATATCGCTAAAGCGCACAAGTTTGCCATTGAAAGTTTTGCAGAGCATCTTGTACCTGTTACTGATAGTTTGTATGCAGCCTTAAGTACCGACGCGGGCGATGCAAAGGCGTTTAAGGAAGGCTTAGAAATCACACTCAAGCAACTTCTATCCGCCTTTGAAAAAGGTCGCATGACTGAAATTAATCCTACAGTGGGTGATAAGTTCGACCCTCACCACCATCAAGCGATTGCATCGGTGCCCTCCGAGCAAGATCCCAATACCGTAGTGTCTGTTCTCCAGCGGGGCTACACCGTTGCTGATCGAGTATTGCGACCTGCTTTAGTGACTGTTAGCGCCCCCAAATAAGACCTTTTTAAGGGGTAAATCCCCAAAAAAATACCCAAAAACAGCATAAAAAGGCAGATTTCTGCCTTTTTGCGATTTCAGCCCTTGAATTCCGCTTTTTAAACCCCATTTACTGAGTATCGATTTATTCAAAGCCGTACATAGAACTTATATAAAACAAGGTAGTAACTTAATTTTTTGGAGCCATTATGGGAAAGATTATCGGAATCGACTTAGGAACCACGAACTCGTGTGTTTCAGTTGTAGAAAACAATGCACCTAAAGTTGTTGAGAACGCAGAAGGCGGACGCACAACGCCATCCATCATTGCCTATCTGGAAGATGGTGAGGTTTTGGTTGGTGCACCTGCTAAACGTCAATCAGTCACAAACCCTAAAAACACCATCTATGCTGTGAAGCGTTTGATGGGTCGCAAATTTACAGATCCAGAGGTACAAAAAGATATCTCTTTGATGCCTTACGCGATTATTCAAGCGGATAACGGTGATGCTTGGGTTGAAGCACGCGACAAGAAAATGGCGCCACAACAAGTGTCTGCTGAAATCTTGCGCAAAATGAAAAAGACAGCAGAAGATTACCTTGGTGAAGAGGTGACTGAGGCTGTGATTACAGTGCCTGCTTACTTTAATGATAGCCAACGTCAGGCTACTAAAGATGCCGGCCGAATTGCTGGCCTAGATGTCAAGCGCATCATTAATGAGCCAACCGCTGCTGCATTGGCATTTGGTTTGGACAAACAAGACAAAGTTGATCGCAAGATTGCGGTATATGACTTGGGCGGCGGTACATTCGACGTTTCTATTATTGAGATTGCCAACGTAGATGGCGAGAAGCAATTCGAAGTGCTTTCTACTAACGGTGACACCTTCTTGGGCGGTGAAGATTTTGATCAACGCATCATTGATTGGATCATTGCTGAGTTCAAGAAAGAGCAGGGCGTTGATTTGAGTAAGGATGTATTGGCATTGCAGCGTTTGAAAGATGCTGCCGAGAAAGCCAAGATCGAGTTGTCATCTGCTCAGCAAACCGAAATTAATTTGCCCTATGTAACTGCTGACGCTAGTGGTCCTAAGCATTTGAATTTGAAATTGACCCGTGCCAAGTTGGAGTCTTTGGTAGAGGAGTTAATTAACCGCACTGCTGGCCCTTGCTTAACAGCTATTAAAGATGCTGGTGTGAACGTGGCTGAGATCGACGATGTCATTTTGGTTGGTGGTCAAACCCGTATGCCTGCTGTACAAGACAAGGTAAAAGAAATTTTTGGCAAAGAGCCACGTAAAGACGTCAATCCTGATGAAGCAGTTG
Organism: uncultured beta proteobacterium; assembly: GCA_903944255.1. Taxonomy (GTDB): domain Bacteria; phylum Pseudomonadota; class Gammaproteobacteria; order Burkholderiales; family Burkholderiaceae; genus Polynucleobacter. Next base: position 12,382 of record CAJARE010000044.1, on the reverse strand, counting down.
CTGTTGGCGCCGCCATTCAAGGTTCTGTGTTGTCGGGTGATCGTAAAGACGTTTTACTCTTAGACGTCACCCCATTGTCATTAGGTATTGAGACTCTTGGTGGTGTGATGACCAAGATGATTCCTAAGAACACTACGATTCCAACCAAGCATTCACAGGTTTACTCCACAGCGGAAGACAATCAGCCTGCGGTAACCATCAAGTGCTACCAAGGTGAGCGTGAGATGGCTGTTGCAAACAAGTTGTTAGGTGAATTTAACCTAGAGGGTATCGCGCCAGCACAACGTGGCATGCCGCAAATTGAAGTGACCTTTGATATTGATGCCAACGGTATTTTGCATGTCACTGCAAAAGATAAAACGACTGGCAAAGAGAATAAAATCACCATCAAGGCAAACTCTGGTTTAACCGAAGAAGAAATTTTACGCATGGTCAAAGATGCAGAAGCCAATGCTGCTGAGGATAAGAAGGCTTTAGAGTTGGTAACGGCTCGTAACACTGCTGATGCTTTGGCGCATTCAACCAAAAAAGCCTTGGAAGAGCATGGCGCAAGCTTGGAAGCTGCCGATAAGGAAGCAATTGAAGCTGCCCTAAAGGAATTGGACGAAGCGATCAAAGGTAGCGACAAAGCGATCATTGAAGCCAAGACTGAGGTATTGGGTAAAGCAAGTCAGAAGCTCGGCGAGAAAGTAATGGCTGCGGAGCAGGCTAAGGCTGGTGGCGGTGCTGCTCCTGGTGCAGCTCCAGGTGGCGCCCCTGGTGCAGCTCCTGATGCTGATGTCGTTGATGCCGACTTTAAAGAGGTTAATGACAAGAAGTAATTGAGTTATTGAACATTTATTTGATGCAGTTTTTGAAGTACTTAAACAACAAGTCGGCCTCGTGCCGACTTGTGTCATTCAGGTTGTGGAGAGGAATAGGCCGTGCCTAAAAGTAAACGCGATTATTACGAAGTACTTGGCGTATCAAAAGGGGCTAGCGAAGCAGAGCTTAAAACAGCTTATCGCAAATTAGCGATGAAGCATCACCCAGATCGCAACCCTGACAGCAAAACGGCTGAAGCTCAATTTAAAGAAGCAAAAGAAGCATACGAAACACTGACTGATCCAAATAAGCGAGCTGCTTATGATCAGTATGGACACGCTGGTGTAGACCCCTCAATGGGTGGCTTTGGCGGTGGTGGCTTTGCAGGCGGTGGCTTTGCAGATGCTTTCGGTGATATCTTCGGCGATATCTTTGGTCAAGGTGGTGGGCGTCATTCAGGCCCCCAGGTTTATAAGGGCGCAGATCTCCGCTACAACATGGAGATCACTCTTGAGCAAGCGGCAGAGGGATATACCACGCAGATTCGAGTGCCTAGCTGGAGCAATTGCAAACCTTGTCATGGAACTGGCGCAGAGCCTGGTACTAAAGCTGAAAAATGTTCCACTTGTGATGGTCATGGTCAAGTTCGTGTGCAGCAAGGTTTCTTCTCAATGCAGCAAACTTGTCCTAAGTGCCGCGGCACGGGCGAGTACATTCCTAAGCCATGTAAAACTTGCCACGGTAGCGGAAAACATAAAGAACAAAAAACCCTTGAGATCAAAATTCCTGCAGGAATTGATGATGGTATGCGTGTGCGTTCAGTTGGAAATGGCGAACCAGGTGTTAATGGTGGTCCGTCAGGCGATCTCTATGTGGAAGTGCGAGTCAAACCTCATCCAGTATTTGAGCGCGATGGAAGTGACTTGCATGTCCAAATGCCGATTTCATTTGCTAACGCTACGATTGGTGGGGAAATTGAAGTCCCTACTTTATCGGGGCGTGTTGAGTTTCCGGTTCCAGAGGGAACTCAAACTGGCAAAACATTCCGTTTGCGTAATAAAGGTATTAAAGGTTTGCGTTCATCAATGGTAGGCGATCTTTTTGTCCACGTTGTGGTCGAGACGCCGATTAAATTAACGGATGAGCAGAGAAAATTACTACAAAAGTTTGATGAAAGCCTTAAGTCTGGTGGGGATAAACACAGTCCACAACAAAAAGGCTGGTTCGAAGGCGTAAAGAGTTTTTTTAGTTAATGAACTTTTAACCTGCAAATCCATTTTCGGGTCCGGGGAATTTTCCGGACTTCACTTCTCTTATGTAGGCTTTAATAGCAGCCTCTACCGAGTGACGACCTTCCATAAAGTTTTTGACAAACTTTGGTGGTTTTCCGGGGCTAATGCCCAACATATCTTGCAGTACCAATACTTGGCCAGAACAATCAGGGCCAGCACCAATACCAATGGTAGGGATGTGTAGTTCAGCAGTGATTCTCTTGCCAAGTGATGAGGGTATGGCTTCTAACACCACCATTTGGGCTCCAGCTTCTTGGCAAGCAATCGCTTGTTCAAGCATATGAGTGGCAGCATCTTTAGATTTACCTTGAACCTTGTAGCCACCCAGCACATGGACTGATTGGGGGAGTAATCCTAGGTGAGCACATACCGGCACGCTTCGTTCTACTAAATAACGAATAATGTCAACTTGCCAATCGCCACCTTCAAGTTTGACCATATCAGCACCAGCGCGCATGAGTTCTGCGGCAGACTCCAAAGCTTGTACTGGATCGCCGTAGCTAGCAAAGGGTAAATCAGCAATTAAAAAAGCGTGTGAGTTAGCGCGGGCAACACATTCGGTGTGATAGGCCATCTGACCAACCGTTACAGGAGTTGTACTGGTGTGACCTTGAATGACATTACCCAATGAATCCCCGATGAGGATGACTTCCATGTTGCAGCGATTGAGAAGTGCAGACATCGTAGAGTCATATGCCGTGAGCATACAAATTTTTTCTCTCTCGGCGTGCATCGCCAGGAGTTTAGTAATCGAGATTGGCTTTTCGCTCTGTAAATAACCCATGGCGAGAGTTTAATGAATTAATGCGACGATTGGCTATAAACAGTCTTTTCCCCGCAATTACAGTTACGGCAGGGGAGTTTTTCAATACGTTGGTGTGCCACTTTGGGTAAATAGGTCTTTAATTCGCCAAAATGAGGTAGGAAGAAATCAGGAGAGATTTCAAGAAGGGGTAGCAATACAAAAGAGCGTTCTGTGATCCTGGGGTGGGGCAGCATGAGCTCAGTTTCATTTTGTATGACGCCCTCAAAGTGCAGGATATCGAGGTCAAGGGTTCTCGGCGCATTAGCATAGGGACGCTCCCGACCAAACTCTTGTTCGACTGCTTGGCAAATATGTAAAAGCCCATAAGGTGTGAGTTGCGTTTCAATTTGAATGACGGCATTGATGTAGTCACCACCTTGGGCCTCTATAGGAGCGCTTTGATAGAAACAACTCTTGTTTAGGATTTGTAATTCGCAGCGTTGAGCAAGGCATATGATTGCGTCAGTGATGAGTTGACGTGTATCGCCGATGTTCCCCCCAAATCCTATATATGCCCGTGCCATATTTATCCAAACCTAAGATAAAACTACTTTACAGAAATTTCTAAAAACTTGCTTAGCTCGTAGTATTTTCGGTAGGGCTTACTGTACTGGCAGATTTAGGCTTTCTTCGACGGCGTTTCTTGAGGGGTGACGCACTATTACCCACCTCATTTTTGGCACTTGCCATCAAAGCCTCTTGTCCATTAGGGTCTGCAGCGATAAAGTCTGTCCACCATTGCCCTAGAGCAGTATCTTTTTCCCCTGTGGCACAACGCAGTAGGAGGAAGTCATAACCCGCCCTGAAACGTGGGGATTCTATTAAGCGGTAAGGATAGCGACCTACCCGCTTTTCGAAACGGGGTTGCATAGACCAGATTTCACACATATCACTCTCAAAGCGACGATGAATGGTAATGGCGCTACTTTGGGTGGCAATTGTATCGTCCATTGCATCTTGTAAGGCTGGAATATTGGCCATACCTTTTGCTAAATTGGCGTTCCAATTTTTGAGAAGATCGGGCCACAGCAATGTGGCGAACAGAAATCCTGCAGAAACACTCTTTCCAGACTGAATTCGTTGATCCGTATTGGCTAGTGCTAGCTTAACGAATTGATTGGCTTCTTTGGAATCTTCACTACTATCGAGTATGTGATCAAGCAGAGGTAATAGTCCGTGATGTAAGCCTGCATCACGTAAACCTTGAATAGCTGCCCAAGAGTAGCCAGACATTAATAGTTTCAGAATTTCATCAAAGAGTCGTGCAGAAGGAACGTCTTTTAGTAGCGAACTGAGTTTGGTAATAGGAGAACGTGTTGCTGCTTCTAAGCTAAAACCGGTTTTAGCGGCAAAACGGATTGCTCGCAGCATCCGTATAGGATCTTCTCGATAACGTTTTACTGGATCGCCAATCATGCGCAAGGTTTTCTTTTGGATATCGACCATGCCGCCGTGATAGTCGAGTACTGTTTCAGAAGAGGGGTCGTAATACATCGCATTGATACTAAAATCGCGTCGTGCCGCATCCTCTCCTTGAGATCCCCAAACGTTGTCACGCAAAATACGACCACTTTCTGCAAGATGGTCGCCAGCGTTATCTAGCAAGGCTCTAAAGGTCGAAACTTCAATAATCTCAGGATGGCCTTTACCAAAAAAAGTAACGTGAACTATCTGAAAACGACGACCAATTAGACGTGCTTTACGAAATAGTTTTTGTACTTGATCTGGGGTGGCATTCGTTGCCACATCGAAATCTTTTGGACCAATACCTAAAACTAAATCACGTACTGCACCTCCAACAATGAACGCTTCATAACCAGCTTGTTGCAAGGTATCGGTAACCTTTACCGCATTCTTGGAGAGTAAGTGAGGATCAATACGATGCGTTTTTTTTGGGATACGTTTTGGTGCCCCTGTATGGTTCGCTTGCGTATGCTTGGCCATTGGGTCACGACGCAAGATCCGCTTAATAAACTTAGTGATCATGTAAATAACTCAAGAATAGGCCAGTGGCGTTTCTGAGCTTCACTACGCAAACGATCATCGGGATTAGTAGCAATAGGATGGCTGACTTTCTCAAGCAAAGGCAAATCATTCATGGAATCAGAATAAAAATAACTACGAGCCAGGGTATCCAATGAAAGTTGCTTACTCGAAAGCCAGTTGTGCAAATTCAGAATCTTACCTTCCCGAAAATTGGGAATGCCCAGGACTTCGCCAGTAAAAGTCGCATGAGGGTGATTTGAGGTAGTGCCTGGTTCGGTAGCAATCAGATGTTCAATGCCAAAGCTTTCCACAATTGGGCGGGTCACAAAGCTGTTTGTGGCAGTGATAACGCAGCATACATCCCCAGCATCTTGATGGTGTTTCACTAAATCAATGGCTTTCTGACGTAATTGTCCGTGAATCACTTCCTCCATGAAAGCATCGTGCCATTCCTTCAGTTGCTCGCGTGAATGTTGGGATAAGGGCTTTAAGGCAAATCGTAAAAATTCGTCGATATCCAGTTTGCCGTCTTTATAGTCCTGGTAGAAGCGATCATTTTTTGTGGCGTAGTCATTACCATCTACGACGCCCATACGGACAAGAAATTGACCCCATTCGTAATCGCTATCGCAGGGTAAAAGAGTGTGATCTAAATCGAACAGGGCTAATTGGGTCACGAATTCAATATTGAGTAAATAATTATGGCTGCAAAAGCTCACGCACCAGCGGCAAGGTTACAGCACGTTTTGTTTCTAGTGAATAAGCATCTAAAGCATCTATTAAAGCCATTAAATTGGGCATATCGCGGTAGAAGCGGCTCAACAACCAAGGCAATACATCTGGCGATAACACTAGACCGCGCGCCTGGGCTGCTTGCTCTAATGCTTGTATTTTCGCATCATCATCCAAAAGTTCTGTTTGGAATACCAAGCCCCAGCCTAGGCGGGTGCGTAGGTCCTCTCGGATCTCTAGAGCTGCAGGCGCTGCTTTACCGGCCATAAAAATATGGATTGCTTTGCTGGCCTGCACTCCATTGAGGATGCGAAAGAGTGCACCAACTAAACGCTCATCTAGGCGATCGACATCATCTACCGTAATCACTGAAGGAATATTGCTTTCCGTGAGCAGATTCATTGTTTCTTCCAGGCGGACCCATGCTGTAGGCTCATGAGGCCCTAAAGAAAAATAGTTAATCCCAGTCTGGGCAGCAGAATTTGCGATGGCTGCTAGTAGGTGTGTACGTCCAGATCCCTCTGGTCCCCACCAATAAATCCAGCGTTGATTTAGAGGGTTATTTTGAGTTACTGTAGATTGTTGATGCCATGACTGACTCAAGTCTTTCAGCATGGAGATTAAGGCTCGGTCTTTGCCTGGCAGGTAGTTCTCTAGACTTGCTTTAGGCGTGTGACTAATGTCTAAAGCAAATTGTTTAGGAAGCGGAGTTTTATTCATTACAACGCAAATCTATTTTTGATACCAAGAGCTTTGGGTATAAAGAGACCATGCGTATTGAATTAAGACCATGCTGACGGCACTGATCGGGAGTGCTAGTAATACACCAAAGAATCCAAATAACTTACCAAAGAGCAATAAGGCAAAAACTACGCCCACAGGATGTAGGCCAATGCGCTCTCCCACTAAGCGAGGTGTCAAGAAAAAGCCCTCAATAAATTGACCTAGACCAAAAAGCGCCAGCACGCCAATAATTTCCGGCCCCGGTCCAAATTGAAGCAGCGCAGATAAGGTTGCCAGAGTCAGACCAATCGTAATACCAACATAGGGAATAATGATCATCAAGGCAGTAAACACACCCAGAGCAACAGCTCCTTTGATGCCAATCAAACTAAGACCTGCGCTATAGAAAATTGCCATGATCGAAATCACAATCAACATGCCACGCAAGTATTGCGATAACAAACCATCGGTATGCATTGCAAGGTGGTGCACAGTTTCTTGGGCGCGCGCAGGAACTGCTTTTTTGAGTAGTGAAAAAAACTGATCCCAGTCAATGAGCAAATAAAACATCACAAAAATAATCAGGACTGCATTTACAAATCCTGTGATGACAGAACTTCCAGATACCAGGACGGTATTAATCGTGGTGTTCATCAAGGTATCAGCATTGTCATGAATGTGGGCAGTAATTTTTTGAGTGACATTGACTTTGAGAGCGCTCCAATCAATATTCATGCGAAGTTCTTCGAGTTTTGGACTCAGCCAAGACTGGGTATTGGCTATCCACTCTGGAAGTTGGGTTTTCAGTAGCGGAATTTCGTATTTAAGCAGGCTAATCAGCAGGCTGAAAATGAAAATAATGAGTCCTAAGCCAACGAGCATCGAAATCAGGGCGGCCATTGAACGAGGAATACGATGTGTCTCAAGCCATAGGCAAACAGGGCGTAAGGTATACGCCAGAATGAATGCAGCTAGAAAAGGGGTAAAAATTTCAGCCATTGCTTGTAATCCTCTAGAATTCAATGATTCTACTGACCCAGCGACAATTTTTACTAATATTCCGACTCAAATATGACTTCTTCCAGTAATTCCTCATCAAAAGGCCTTTCCTACCGTGACGCTGGCGTCGATATTGATGCGGGGGATGCTTTGGTCGACCGCATTAAGCCTTTGGCCAAGAAAACCATGCGGGAAGGTGTTTTAGCTGGAATTGGAGGTTTTGGGGCACTTTTTGAGGTACCTAAGCGCTACAAAGAGCCTGTCTTAGTTTCAGGAACTGACGGTGTGGGAACTAAACTGCGTTTGGCTTTCGAATGGAATCGGCATGACACGATTGGTCAAGATTTGGTGGCGATGAGCGTGAACGATATTTTGGTCCAAGGTGCTGAGCCACTCTTTTTCTTAGATTATTTTGCATGCGGCAAATTGACCGTTGATACTGCCGCAACAGTCGTGGGCGGAATTGCTAAAGGTTGTGAGTTATCAGGTTGCGCTCTCATCGGTGGAGAAACTGCAGAAATGCCTGGTATGTATCCTCCAGGCGAATATGATCTTGCAGGATTTGCTGTGGGTGCGGTCGAGAAATCTAAAATTATTACTGGTGCTCGCATTGTTTCAGGCGATACCATCTTGGCAATTGGATCAAGTGGCGCACACTCCAATGGTTACTCATTGGTGAGAAAAATTATTGAGCGTGCTGGCGCAAAACCAAGTGATGACTTGGGTGGCCAGCCATTAGGCGATGTAGTGATGGCGCCTACCGAAATTTATGTGAAGCCACTTCTAAAGCTCATTACAGAAGTTGACGTCAAAGGAATGGCTCATATTACTGGCGGTGGCTTAGTAGACAACGTGCCACGTGTTCTCCCAGAAAATACTCAAGCCGTCTTACACCGTGATAGCTGGCAAATGCCTGAACTCTTCCGTTGGTTACAAATGAAAGGTGGCGTAGCTGATGCTGAAATGGTGCGAGTATTTAACTGCGGTATTGGTATGGTGGTGATAGTGTCGCCAGATCAAGCAGACGCAGCAATCAAATCATTGACCGCCCAAGGTTTAAAAGCCTGGAACGTAGGAGAGGTAGTAGAGCGTCCTCAAGATGCGCCGCAAACCATCGTCATTTAATGAGATTGTAAATTTGCTTTGCAGTAGTTTAGAGCGGCCTCAAGCCCATCTGGATGAAATGGGTCGAAGGTTTTTCTGCCGGTGATTGCTCTTAGCCAAGTGAGTTGACGTTTTCCAAGCTGACGAGTAGCTGCTAATGCTTTATAGCGCATTTGGGCTAAATCAATTTGTCCATCGAGGTATTCCCAAACTTGGCGATAGCCCACTGAACGAATTGCTGGGAGGTCGCCATGCAATGAAGCATTTTGTTTTAGCTTTTCGACTTCCTCTATCAGACCGCCAATCAACATTTCATCAAAACGTTTTTCTAGATTGAGATGTAGTCTTGCTCGATCGCTGGGTTCGAGAGAAACCAACTTAATCCAGGACGGAATGATTGAGCCCTCTCGACCATCATCGCTCGGCGCCTCAGCAAGCAATGCTGACATTGGTTTGCCGGTGATTTCAAATACCTCAAGGGCACGCTGTACACGTTGTGAGTCATTTGGTTTTAAGCGTGCTGCTGTGACAGCGTCTACTTTTGATAAAAGTTCATGCATTGCAGGCCAACCAATTTCTTTTGCCTGCTCTTCAAGTCTTACTCGAATTTCTGGATGTGCTGGCGGTAATGAGGATAGGCCATGCGCCCATGCTCGCCAATACAGCATGGTTCCACCAACAACAACCGGTATATTTCCTCTGTTGCGGATTTCTTTACAGAGTCGTTTTGCATCCTTAGCAAAACGGGCGGCCGAATAGACTTCATTAGGTTCAAGGATATCAATCAGGTGATGCACTACTAAGGCTTGCTCTGCTTTAGTGGGTTTGGCGCTGCCAATATCAAGGCCGCGGTAGACCAGCGCAGAGTCCATGCTAATCAGCTCAATCGTTAGTCCAATAGATTGCGCATATTCAGCCAAAGACATGGCTAGATGCGTTTTGCCTGCGCCAGTGGGCCCAACAATGCAGATGGTTGGATACGGCTCAGGAGATTGCATCGGCTGAATGTAGGGTTCAGTTTGCATTCCTCATTATAAGAGTCTGCTGAAAGAAATCAGTGCAGTTTGGTTTGGCTTTCTAGGGTGGCAATGTGCTCGCGAATATCTCCAGCATCTTCGGCTTCAGGTGCCTTGCTAAGATAGCGATGCATATCATCTAGCGCAGGCCGAAAGTATTCCAGCTGAGCAAAAATCAAGCCTCGATCCCGAATTTCCTCAATCGAGTCAGGTAGTAGGATCACTAAGCGTTCTTGAACACCTAGCAGACGCTCCCAGCGCTCATGCTCTGAGTAGATCATTTTGAGGTTTCTTAAAAAACGCGACAGGATTTCTCGAGCGCTAGAGGCACGCAAGAATACATTGAGTGGCAAGCTGAGCTCGCCACGATAGCCCTTAGCATCAAGATAGGGGTCAAGCATTTCCTGTAATTGATTCTTGGAGAGTGATTCACCAGAAAGGGGATCCATGATCACCTCTCCTTGTTGCAAGGAGATCCGCATCATGAAGTGATTTGGAAAAGAAACCCCCCGAATCTTCAAACCAATTTGATTGCCAAGCTCCATCATCAATATCGCTAATGAAATGGGAATACCTCTACGATTTTCAAGAATGTAATGTAGATAAGAATTTTCTGGCGCATAAAAATCATTGGGGTTAGGGCCGAAACCTAACTCTGTATAAAAGAAGTGCTTGAGAATTTGCAAGCGTTGCATCGGAGAAGTATCTGGAGTAATTCGAGTTTTAAGTTTGTTACCCATCTGATCAATCTGATCGAGCACGCCTTGAACATCTAAATCAGGGTAGGCATGTTGAGCTACTGCGATGACAGCCTCAGTTAAAGGCAGGTGCTCATCTTCGGCAACTAAAGAAGTGAAATAGTCGAGTTGTTGTGTTGGCATACAAGCTATTTTGCATGACGTAAGAATTTTTGCCAGCGAATTCCGACCAAAACCAGTGCACCGAAGTAGGCAATCGCCGCCAATGCTAGCCACGCGGCCAGCAAGCCAATTCGGGCCCAAGGTTCTGCCTGTAGGGCGATCCAGTTGTGGGCGCTAGCGGCGTAAAAAAGTACCCCAGCAAAGGGAATTAGGGCTAAAAACAGTTGTCCTAAGTATTTGGCCCAAGCAGCGCTGGGAAGGGCGCCCTTTCGTTGAAGCCCGATCCATAACAGTGCTGCGTTTAAGCAAGCTCCCGTACCAACCGATAGGGCCAATCCAGCATGCCCAAACCAAGGGACAAATACCAGATTGGCTAATTGTGTGGCCACAAGCACGATCAAGCCAATTTTGACTGGAGTTCGTATATCTTGGCGAGAATAAAAACCCGGCGCCAAAATTTTTACTAAGATCAAGCCAATTAAACCAACGCCATAGGCTGCTAAAGCACGCTGTGTCATCAACACATCGAGGGCGCTAAATTTTCCATAGTGATACAAAACTGCTGCAATAGGCTCTCCAAAGATAAAGAGAGCGATGGCACAAGGAGCTGCTAATAGGAATGTCAGTTGTAAACCCCAGATGAGCAATTCACCGGCATGAACCAAATCATTTTTAGCGTTCGCCTTGCTTAAGCTTGGCAAAAGCACGGTACCTAAGGCAACACCAAGTAGTGCAGTCGGAAACTCCATCAAGCGATCAGCATAAGAGAGCCAAGAGACGCTACCAGTCTGTAAGCGTGAAGCAATATTGGTATTAATGATTAAAGAAATTTGTGCCACAGAGACTGCGAAGACTGCGGGCCCCATGAGCCTTAAAACACGTCTTGCATCTGGGTTTTGCCATGCTGCTTTAATGGCGCCTGGTAATAAACCGATTCGCGGCAAAAGTCCTAGGCGCGAGAGTGCCGGAATTTGAATCGCCAATTGCAAGAAGCCACCTAAAAGTACGCCAATGCTCAGAGCGTAAATCGGTTGCTCAAGATGCGGTGCCAATAAGATGGCGCTCCCAATTAAAGCGAGGTTGAGCAAAACGGGAGTGAAGGCTGGAATCGCAAAACGGCCAAAGGTATTGAGAATTCCTGCAGAAAGCGATACCAGTGAAATCAGTCCGATATAAGGGAACATGATGCGGGTCATGACAACACTGGCCTCAAAAGCAGGGCTGCCGCTAAAGCCTGTAGCAATGACCAGAATAAGCACTGGGGCGCCAATCACCCCAAGTAGTACCGTAAGCAGTAAAGCCCAAAATAAGAGGGTGGCGACGGCATTTACGAGGATTTGAGCCTGCTTTTGATCGCCATTGCTGGAAATTTCACCCAAAATCGGCACAAAAGCCTGGGAAAAGGCCCCCTCGGCAAATAAGCGACGTAAGAGGTTGGGTAGCCTAAAAGCTACATTAAAGGCATCGGTCCACTCGGATGCGCCGAAGTTTCGAGCGATCAAAGTCTCCCTTAGAAGGCCCGTAATACGGGATAACATCGTCAGGGAGCTAACTTTGGCAGCAGCAGAAAGCAAGTTCATGAGCCGATTTTCCCCTATTTATCAAGCAACTGGGCTTTTTTGCCCCTTTACTGTAAAATCTTGGGTTTTGGTGAGCTGGCTTACAAATCCGGCAAGTCCGACAAGATTTTCAATTAATCACATTTTGCAATTTATAGAGGCAAGGTTTAAAGATGGCTAATACAGCACAAGCGCGTAAGCGCGCACGCCAGGCAGTAAAACAGAACGATCACAATTCCAGCTTGCGTTCGAAGCTTCGCACTTCTATCAAGGCAGTGCGTAAGGCGATCGAAACTGGTGACAAAGCCGCTGCAGCGAAAGTATTCTCAGCAACTCAAGCAACAATCGACAAGATTGCTGACAAAAAGATTGCTCATAAAAATACTGCCGCACGTCAGAAGTCACGTTTATCTGCCGCTATTAAGGCGATGGCAGCGTAATTCGGTAATTGTTTTAGGCTGGTCGAAGTAGTTTCGACCTAAGCCCGCTCCTGATCAGAGCG
>CAJARE010000043.1 GCA_903944255.1 uncultured beta proteobacterium | reverse complement strand
CCAGCAACTTCACTCATCGGCGCAAGTAAAGGTAAGGCGCCATTAATGGAGGTGACTGTTTCATATGCAATACAAGTCGCCCCTGAATCTAGTAAGGCTTTTGTTTGCTTTGGATCTGGAGCCAAATGTAGGTAAGTAAACAGGATTTGATCTTCCCTGAGCATCGCGCATTCCTGTGACTGAGGCTCTTTTACTTTGACAATCATCTCTGCCTTATGAAATACCTCAGCAGCACTATTGACTAAAGTGGCTCCAGCAATTCGATAGGATTCATCACTCAGTCCAATTTGCTCACCTGCACCGCGCTGTATCAATACAGAGTGTCCTTGTTTACACAGCCCACTGACATTCCCTGGGGTTAGACCCACTCGAAACTCATTATTTTTGACTTCTTGAGGTACGCCAATAATCATATTGATCTCCTATTATTTAAATTCATGATTGTTTTTTGTTTTCCCGTGTAGTCCCACGATGTAAAACATTGCTAGATAAATGCCCAATAAACACGGACCTAATACCAAAGCTATCCGCGCATCCTCATGAAAGCCCATTAATACGACTACTAAAACAATAAATGCCAGAGCAAACCATGAAGAATAGGGCCACCAAGGCGTCCGATAGCTAAGCTCTGCTATTTGAGCCTTGGTTAATGAGCATCGAAATTTCATTTGTGTATATAGGATTGCTATCCAAACCATCAATCCAACAAAAGTCACCGCAGCCATGATGTATTGAAAGGCTTTATCAGGCACAAAGTAATTGAGCACAACACCGGTCATTGAGACTGCAACTGTCCCTATTACCGCGCGGTGGGGCACAGCATACTTGGATAGCTTTGCAAAGGATGCTGGGGCATAACCATTTACCGAAAGTGCATAAAGCAACCTACCACCACTAAAGATGCCAGCATTGCAAGATGACAATGCGGCTGTAATAACGACAAAATTAATGAGTCCTGCAGCTTCTCGCAAACCAATGCGCTCAAACATCACCACAAAAGGACTGCCCTGCTGTCCCACTTCATTCCATGGAAAGATAGCCAGAATCACCAGAATGGCACCCATATAAAAAATCAAGATACGCCAAGCTAAAGAATCGATAGCCATTGGAATAGTTTTACGTGGGTTTTCCGCCTCGCCGGCTGATAGGCCAATCATCTCAATACCAACGTAAGCAAATAGGACCATTTGTAATGAAAGCAACATGCCGCTGAAGCCATTGGGAAAAAACCCTCCGTGCTGCCACAAATTACTTAAACCAATTGGTTGCCAATCGTTAGTAAAGCCAAAGAGGATGACAGAACCACCCAAAGCAATCATGGCGACAATCGCCACTACCTTGATTAAGGCAAACCAAAACTCAAATTCGCCAAAAACTTTGACCGCTATGAGATTAATCAGGCCCATCAGAACAATGGATGAGAGCGCCCAAATCCATTGAGGAGTTTCTGGGAACCAAATACCCATATAAATTCCCACAGCAGTCACCTCGGCGATGCCCACCACAATCCAGTAGGTCCAATAACCCCATCCGACCATATAACCGGCCAGCGGTCCAACATAATTATTGGCATACGCTGCAAATGAACCAGCTACAGGCTCGTGCACCGCCATTTCGCCCAAGACGCGAAGAACAATGAAGGCAACCATTCCTGCTAACAAATACCCTAAAAGAATCGAGGGTCCTGCAATCTTGATGGCACTTGCTGATCCTAAGAATAAGCCGACACCAATCGTTGAGCCTAAAGCCATCAAACGAATGTGTCGTACTTTGAGATGGCGTTTTAAGCCGGTATGTTCAGTCTGCAAAAGAGACCTCCTTTCGATTTGTCATTGGCGATTTACCAACGAAGCAAAGTCTAGGGAGGAGTTTGCGTAAGTACTAGAGCTTAAAAATATCTAAAGTGATTAATTAAACAAAAATAAGCACTAGAAAAAGAATTTTCCTTATTCACAAAGGCCCAGTTGTGAAATATTTTGTCATTGACTGCAAAAGAATAAGTAATTTCCTACAGGGATTCCCCTTAAGGATTTAAGACTGAATAGCGATCAGATTTAAAATCTCAGCCGCAGCCGCAAAGCCACATGCTGCAGTAACCATCACAGTAGAGCCATAGCCAGAACAAGCTAATCCTCCGCTAGAAGCCCCGGCCCTTGGTTCATGCGAGTAAATCGCACGTACCCCTATTTTCTTTTTCAGATTTCTGGAGAAACCATGATCTTGTCTGAGTCCTTGACGAACCTTTGCTAATAAAGCGTCTTGCTCAGTTCGCGAGAGATCATCACAACGGACAGAGGTAGGATCGGTCTTACCTCCAGCAGCACCGCACATTACTAAAGAACGATTATGTTGAGTGGCCCAAATTACTAATGCAATTTTTGTCTGCACTGAATCGGTGGCATCTAAAACCAATGCATTTTCAGGAACTACTGCGTCAATCTTGCCCGGCTCTAAAAATTCATCGCAGATCGTTAATTGAATTTCTGGATTAATTTGCATCATTCGTTCGCCCATGGCTTGAACCTTTGCTTTGCCATACTGACCCTCTAAGGCATGTAATTGGCGATTGGTATTGCTCTCAGCAATATGATCAAAGTCAACCAAAACCAAATGCCCAATGCCTGTCCGAGCTAAAGCTTCCGCTGCCCATGACCCTACTCCACCTAAGCCAGCAACCACTACAGTAGCGTGCTGAAAGTGCGCACGTAGTTCTGGCCCATAGAGCCTCGAAACGCCTCCGAAACGCCGACTTTCTATACTGTCTTCAACCTTGTCTTCTGCCATAGCTTCTCTTTATACTGAACAAATGGACTCCATTGCACAACTTCGCAAAAACTATACCTTTGGTCAGCTTTCGGAAACTGAGGTTCCTCATGATCCACTGCCGCTCTTTCAGCTCTGGTTTGACCAAGCTGTGAAAGCACAGTGCCCTGAACCCAATTCCATGACCTTAGCGACTGCGGACCAAGCAGGTAATCCATCAGCACGTATTGTCTTACTAAAAGGTGCTGATCAGAACGGTTTCACCTTCTTTACCAATTACGAGAGTCAAAAAGGGCGTGAGTTAGCAATTCGTCCCCAAGCTGCCCTCCTGTTTCACTGGCATGAACTCGAGCGCCAAGTACGTATTAAAGGTCTCGTGGAGCGGGTTAGCGCGGCTGAAAGCGATGAATATTTTCATTCCCGTCCTGCTGCCTCCAGGATAGGAGCTTGGGCCTCCCCTCAAAGCTCTGCTATTCCTAGTCGCGAATTTTTAGAGGAAGCTGAAAAACGTTACCAGGCAGAATTTGGTGACGCGCCACCGCGCCCCGCACATTGGGGTGGGTATTGCCTGAAGCCTACGGAAATTGAGTTCTGGCAGGGTCGACCCTCCAGACTTCATGACCGCATTCATTACCAGCTTGATGCGGCAAACTGGAAGATCAAGCGCTTAGCGCCCTAGGCATAACGAGGCGCAATCAGTGCTTTAAATTTGGCCCTAAATTTTGCGAGTTTAGGTGCTACGACAGCCATACAGTAGCCTTGATTGGGATGCTGCTGGAAATAATTCTGGTGATACTCTTCTGCTGGATAAATAGTAGGGGCCGCATCAATCTGCGTTACTACTGGCGCAGAATAAATTTTGGAATCCTCAAGCTCCTTTACCACCTCATGAGCTATCTGGATTTGCGTATCACTATGAGTAAAGATGACTGAACGATATTGAGTGCCACGATCATTGCCTTGATAGTTCAAAGTCGTAGGATCATGAATCACAAAGAAAATCTCTAGCAGATCCCGAAAAGAAACGATCTTGGGATCAAATAAGATATCGACAATTTCAGCATGGCCAGTTGCTCCAGTACAAATCTCTTCATAACTAGGGTTAGGACGAGCGCCCCCGGCATAGCCAGAGACAACTGAGTGAACTCCCTGAATTTGCTGATAAACAGCTTCAAGACACCAAAAGCACCCGCCACCTAGGGTGGCACGCTCTAAATTCTCTGGGGTTTTATTTATGTTTTCATTCATGGCTTTATCCTAATGCCTTATTCCAAAATCTGCCAACTATTAAACCCCTTATGAATCGCTTCTCTCTCCAACTAGACGAAATCAAAGCTGCCTTCGCCGCAGAACCTAATCCATCCTTAGATACTCGGCTTGAACGGATTGCCCGAATTGAAAAAATGATTCAGGCCAATGAAGACAAAATTTGTAGAGTGGTTTCTGCTGATTTTGGTGTGCGTCATCCGATTGAAACCCGCCTAGCTGAATTTCAGATGATCTACCAAGCCTGTCAATTTACTCGTCAGCATCTCAAAGAATGGATGCGCCCAGAGCAAGTGGATACGCCCATCACTCTTGGATCCTCAGAAGCATGGATTCAAAACCAAGCACTTGGCGTAGTCGGAATTATGAGTCCATGGAATTATCCGGTGCAGTTAGCACTCGTTCCAGCGATTGCCGCCTTTGCTGCTGGTAATCGCGTATGGCTTAAACCCTCAGAACGTTGTTTACGCACCTCGGGATTTTTGTCTAATCTGATTCAGGAATATTTTCACCCTACAGAATTTTGCATTACTACTGGCGGCGCAGAAGTAGCCGAACAATTTGCAGCACTGCCTTTTGATTACCTCTTTTTTACTGGTAATGAAAGTATTGGTAAAAAGGTGATGCGTTCAGCCGCTGAACATCTAACGCCCATCACCCTTGAGCTTGGCGGTAAATCTCCTGCAATAGTAGACACTACAGCCAACCTAAAAGATGCAGCTGCAAGCATTATTTATGGCAAATTACTCAATAGTGGACAAACCTGTATAGCGCCAGATTACGTTCTGATTGAACCATCCAAGCAAGATGCGTTTATCCAAGAACTACAAGCCGCAGCACAAGAACAATTTTCCAATCCTGACGAATTGACAGGGCCAATTGATGACCCACAACTGCAACATTGGCAGCACTTGGTTGCTGATGCCCTTGATCGCGGTGCAAAAGCAATTTCTTTACTGAAAACCCCTTCTGCTGGCGCTAGAAGATTTGAGCCAGTAGCACTCATTGATATCCCAGCAGAGGCCCGCGTCCTGCATGAAGAAATTTTCGGACCTATTTTGCCGATTGTGACGATCGCCAATACTCAGGCTGCAATTGAATATATCAATCAGCATGCTCATCCTCTTGCACTCTATTGGTTTGGTAAAGATAAAAAGAAAATGCAAAAAGTCTTAAGCGAAACAAGATCAGGCGGAGTAACGATTAATGAAACTTTGTTACACATCACAGTAGAGTCATTGCCTTTTGGCGGCACTGCTACAAGCGGTATGGGCGCTTATCATGGCAAAGCAGGATTTGATCTCTTTAGTCATCGCAAATCGGTTTTACAAGTAAAAGGTTTTTTAGGTTTAAGCCTCTGGAAAGGCAGCAAGCTAGCACGTCCGCCATATGGAAAAACTGTTGAACGTTTATTGCGCTTTCTGAAGTAATGACAATTAATTGGGGAAAACCCTTGTAATCACATCCCTAAGCTGTCATAATGGGAGGCTTTTTTAAGCAATTTGTTTCATCGCCCCCCAGCTATATTTCAGCGTATCGTTTAGAAGTCGTAAACACGGAAGTTCATAAAAAACGCGCTGCCGCCTGTCTGATGGTCGATGCCTTTGACCATCGCACCCTTTAAAAAACATGGGTGCAACATACGGAGACATCCCTTTAAGGGGATGTGTAATAGCATGACTTTTTCTAAAGAAACTAAAAACGAGTCGCAAGACTCAAAGCACGCTGGAAGTACTTTCCAGTCTTTCGCCCTTGCGGCGCCACTTCTTAAAAACGTTGCTGAACTGGGTTTTACCCAAGCCACTCCTGTTCAATCACAGGTTATTCCTGCTGCTTTAGCAGGTGGTGACTTATTGGTCAGCAGCCAAACCGGTAGCGGTAAAACTGCAGCCTTTTTATTGCCTTTAATTAATCAACTCATCGACGACAACCCTAACAACTCACCTGTACCAGGCCGCGCACAACCTAAAGTGTTAGTGCTCTGTCCTACTCGTGAATTGGCTCAACAGGTTGCCGCAGATGCAGTGAACTTAGTTCGTGGCATGAAAGGTATTCGCATTGCAACCGTTATGGGTGGCATGCCTTATGGCAAGCAAATCCAAGCCCTAAAAGGCGCTTTGTTAGTTGTTGCAACTCCAGGCCGTTTACTCGATCTGTGTGACAGCAAAGCAATTCGTCTAGATGATGTCAAACAACTCGTTATCGACGAAGCTGATCGCATGCTCGACATGGGATTTGCAGATGATCTCGAGGCTATTGATAAACGCTGTGCAGGTCGTAAACAAACCTTAATGTTCTCTGCAACTTTTGCACCAAAGATTATGTCTTTGGCAAATGCCTTAACTACAGATGCTAAGCGGATTGAACTTGCTCACGCAGGT
>CAJARE010000042.1 GCA_903944255.1 uncultured beta proteobacterium | reverse complement strand
TTTAATGTCGGCTGTTCTTATTTCTTTTCTAGTCTCTCTAGGCCTATGTCTACTGATTATTCGGTATCAGCATTTACATCAGCATATTACGGGCGATACTGATCTATTGGGTGTACAAAAATTCCACGGAAATCCCGTGCCGCGAATTGGGGGGTTGGCTATTTTTATAGGCCTTATTATTTCCCTAGAAGTTCGCTGGCTAGAAGATATCCAGGTGGCTACCTTTGCCTCCTACTTACTAATTGCCGCTCTTCCCTGTTTTTTTATGGGGCTTCTTGAAGACCTGACTAAAAAGATTGGGGCAAAAGAGCGACTATTGGCAACCATGCTTTCGGCTGCGATTGCTGGCATTCTTCTCAATAGCTGGTTAACTAATGTACAAATATTTAAGATAGATTGGATTTTTGCCCTCCCCTTTGTCTCGATTCCCTTTACACTTTTTTGTGTTGCTGGAGTCGCGCACTCATTTAATTTAATTGATGGATATAACGGCTTATCGAGTGCAGTGGCAATCATTATTTTAGTTGCCCTAGCATATGTTGCTTTTCAAGTACGTGATATTCCCATCATGATTTGTACTTTTGCTGGCATTGGCTCATTACTGGGTTTTCTACTTTGGAACTACCCTCGTGGACTGATCTTTTTAGGTGATGGTGGCGCCTATTTGATTGGCTTTTGGATAGCAGAATTATCTTTACTTTTGGTGCTTCGTAATCCTACTGTTTCCAAATGGTTCCCCCTTTTACTTTGTTTTTATCCTATTTTTGAAACGCTGTTTACAATTTACCGCCGCGTGATTGTGAAGCGTATAAATCCTGGTATTCCAGATGCTGCTCACTTGCACCAAATTATTTATAAACGTGTAGTGAGATGGGCAATCGGCTCTAGTCATGGCGCATTGCAACTGCAGCGTCATGCTATTACTGCGCCCTACCTTTGGCTGTTATCGAGCCTAGCAGTTATTCCAGCGGTATTATTTTGGAACAATCACATTGCTCTTAAACTTTTTACTATTCTATTTGCAATTACTTACGTATGGCTTTACTGGTCAATCGTCAAATTTAGAACCCCAAAATGGTTGATTGTGCAAAAAGACGAAAAGCGCTAACTTAGTCAATTCGAACATTCTCCACTTTTAGTCCTAAGCGACGTTCATCAGTGTTAATACCTAAATTACGAGGGGTATAGCAGCTTGATAAAGTTAACCTCGCAGTAATCACCTGCGGTATCGATTGGTACTGCGCAGGAATGACTAAGTTAAAGGTCTGCGTTTGATTGCTGGTCCAGTTCAGAGTTTGCTCAGCAATCGGAATCTTACCTTTTCCCGGCTCCCAAACAAGGATTTCTAAAATGCCTTGAACTGGTTTCTTTATCAGGTTAGGTCTTAATGGGCTTGCTTCCAAACGAATTTGGGTTTGTCCAGGAACCATTCGCTCTTCCCATAGGCCTGAAGTCCAACCATCTTGGCTTATTTCTTGACGCACAAAACAGTCTGCACCCCACCCAAATGGTTTACGATAAAAAGAAGAAATAGCCTCGAGCAAAGCCAATACAGCAATCAGGGCGAGTCCAATTTTTAGCCATCTCTTGGTCCGCATGTGCTCATGAACTTGTTGGTAAATGGGGGGGTTAGAGTGGAGTGACAAGGCATAAATAAGGCCCATTAGTGCAGCGCCAATCAAGAGCAATTCGCGCACTAAAAATGCATGTCCGAAAATATTACCAATCATTAAGCTAGCGAGTGCAACTCCCGCAGGTATCAAAATTCCTTTTTTTTCAGCATGGAACCAGGGCCATAAAAAAATAAATAGAAAAATTCCGATGCCGACTAAACCAGTTTCAGCAAAGGTTTGTAAAAAATAGTTATGCGCATTTTCTCCGCCATTATGCTCAAGAAAATAGGAGCGACTAAAACTAATAATTGATGAGAGCCGAAAAAAATCACCTTGGCCAATGCCAAGCAATGGAAATGTCCCGCCCATATTTAGAGCTGCACTCCAAATTTCCAAGCGCGAACCAAAAAGGCCAGTCAAATCACTTAAACTGCTCCAGTTCATCTTTTGACTCTCTGTATACAGTTCATTCACCCACTGTAAGCCCGCTAGATTGCCGCCGCCCTGCAAGAAAATCCAAAAGCCAGCCAGCACTAACAGCAAAAAAGAAAAGGTGGCTAGGCTTAAGACTCGAAATAGTGGGCGATATCTAAAATAAATAAATATAAAAAATAAAAGAATGATTCCTAGTAGACCAAATATCAGAGAGGCGCGCGATTTACTGGCAATCAAACCCAAGATACTTAAGCCAACGGTAACAAGTATTAGGTACTTTTCCGTTTTTGATTTACAAATAAAAAAGTAGCCCCATAATCCCAATACACCCAAGAGCATAAGAGCTGCATAAGCGTGTAAATCTGGTTGCATTCCAAAGGCAGCATAGCCCAGGGCATCTTTTCTAAAACTTAATAATTCTGCTGGTAAGCCTAAACCTGTAATACTTTGTAGGATACCAATACAAGCCGACATAAAAAGGCCAGTAATCAATGGTCGAAAGAGAATGGCATTCCATCGATCGTAGTTGCAGTGAAATAAAGTTCTAATTACCATACCGCACAGGGCAGCCGCAAGGCAATATGCTATCCAATCTCCAATGGGTAAAAAATCAGGGCGACGATCCCAATAAATTGGACGAAAATGAATCACATTAAAAATCAATCCATCTAAGGAAGTGCTAGCTGCTGACATCCGTAAATTTCTTGCGATAGATAAAAGTGTTGATACCGTTATCAAAGCTGGAATTAATCCAACTTGCCAAGGGATAAATTGAGTAATAGATGAGAAAGGGGCGTCTTTCTTGCGCAGCCAGCTATTTAAAATCCAACCATAGAAAAAACCTGCCACTAAATCTATTCCCGGCATGGGGATTGCGACAATCGTATTGGGAGAAATTATTTCGATATATCGATGTAGATTGGCTACTAAAGGTAAGCAAAACAACATTGCCATTAACCCCTTTGGTGCCGACAGAAAAGCAAAAATAAAGCCTAACAACCAAAGTACTGCGGTAAGGACATATTGATCTTGGCTCACGTAATAAATATCATTAAGCAATACTGCCAAAGATGCCAAAACAGCGCAAATAAAGGCAAATTGCGACAGGGCTATTTGCCAAACAGGCGTCTGACTATTCCCAATCTGGGATGAACTCATATGTGAAGGGACAAGAGGGTGAAGATTCATTAATTAGTCGATGGAATGGGGCTATTTTAGAGGTTTCATGGGAAAATAAGGGCAAAATAACAATTTAGTAATATTTGACACCTTATTCTGCTCTAGGCTAATCCTTGTCCCCCCCCATACTTCTATTAACTGGCTCAACCGGCTTTACAGGTCTTCACTTAAGCAGACTTGCGCAACAATTAGGCTACCGCGTTATAGGTTTGAAAGCGAATCTTAATGACATACCTGCTTTAGAAAAAGAAGTTCTTGAAATAAAACCCCGTTACGTAGTTCATCTTGCCGGCATCAGTTTTGTCGCCTCAAAAGATCATGAAGCCTTTTATCGAGTACATGCATTAGGAACTGCTAATTTATTGCAGGCCTTAACGCAGCTTCCAAGCTCTCCCGAGAAAATCCTCCTGGCTAGTAGTGCCACTGTTTATGGTAACAGTAGCACCCCTCTTTCGATTGAATCACAAACAACTGCGCCATTAGATCATTACGCCAAGAGTAAAGTGGCAATGGAAGAGATTACAAAAACCTTTTTTCAAAAACTCCCACTCATCATTGCCCGCCCCTTTAATTACACCGGTCCTGGTCAAAAAGGCAATTTTTTAATTCCAAAACTTGTTGCTCACTTTGCTGAAAAAAAATCCCATATCGAATTGGGAAACTTGAATATTGAACGCGAATTTAATGATGTTCGCATGATTTGCGATGCTTACCTCCAGTTGCTTAAAGTAAGTCCTGCGAATGAAATTTTTAATGTCTGCAGTGGTAATGCGCGCTCACTTCAATTTGTCATAGATTCCTTAGTTCGACTGACCGGCCATAATATTGATATTCAGATAAACCCAAATTTTGTCCGCGCTAAAGAGGTGCATCGTATGTGTGGTGATCCTAGTAAGCTTCAGACCCTTTTTCAAAATAATCAAATCAATATAGATGCACCGCCCTTCACCGAAACCCTCGACGCTATGCTAAAGGCGTATAAACCTATTTTAAATAACTAATTAGAGGGTCTCGCGTGCAAATTGCATTTGGAAGCACCTTACTAGATCGTGATATTAGAAAAGTAGGCATTGATGGAATTGGCTATTATTGTGCAGAGCTATTAAACCAATTTAAGTCTTTCCCAGATCTCACGACAGTGCCATTTTCATTTGGCTTGCAGACTAGTAATTGTAGGGCCGCTCTTTTACCTAACTACCCAAGCTACTTACTTGGAGCCCTCGCAAATCTCAAATCCTATCCCGTTTTTACTAATGCTGATGTCATTCATGCAACTGATCAACTCATTCCGGTCGTCAGAAAGAAACCGCTCATCACAACAGTGATGGATGTTATTCCGCTAAGCCATCCGCAATTTCTTAGATCGAGCTCACGTAGCCTAAAAGTCTTTTTGTGGAAAAAATTAATTCAACGCTCTGATCGCATCATTACAATTTCTGAATTTTCGAAGCAAGAAATAGTTAACTATTTAAATTATCCTCTTGAAAAAATTGATGTCACACCTCTAGGGGTTAGTGATCGTTATTTTGACCGTATTGATAATGCAATTAAAAAAACAGTACTAGCTAAATTTGCAATTCCCCCTACTTTCTTTTTATTTATTGGGTCTATTCAGCCGCGAAAAAATTTAATGCGCTTACTTGAAGCGCATGCTAATCTTCCGCACGCATTAGCAATGGAATTTCCGGTTGTAATAGCGGGAAAGCTATCGTGGGATGACCCTGCAACCCTTTATGCAATTCAACAATCAATAGAAAAGAAACGGGTTATTTGGCTTGACTATGTCAATGAGCAAGATAAATTAGCGCTTTTACAAAGTGCTTGCGGGCTCACCTTTCCAAGCCTATATGAAGGCTTTGGTTTACCCATTATTGAAGCATTTGCATCTTCATTACCAGTTCTTACTTCAAACTGTACCGCAATGCCCGAGACTGCTAAGGATAGTGCCATATTGATTGATCCTTTAGATTGCGATAGCATTCGCAATGGACTGCTTGAATGCATTCAAAATGAGCCCCTATGCAAAGAACTTAAAGAAGCTGGCTTAAAGCGGGCTAGATCGTTTACCTGGAAAAGTACTGCAGAAAAAACCCTGGCTTGTTATCAACAGCTTATTTAAATTCCTTGCTCGCTTTAATTCTGAATAATTATTAAGTCCATCTATCAACCTCGATCGCCGTCAAGAAAATATTCCTAACCCATAATTTCATCAAATAAACAACAAATAGGCTAAGATTTCATCTCACGTAGAATATGTCATTATTTGTTCGTAGTTTTTATAACCAACCGGTATTTTCTGCTAATGCAATTCAAGTACCCCTTATCTCAAACTCTATCTAATTTCTATGAGAATTATTTATTAGCAGGAATTTTGGGCACTTTGCTTGCAACAACCATACTATTTTCTAATCTCATACCCCCTTTTCAATCGCCTGATGAATTTGAGCATATTAAACGTGCTTATCTTCTATCAACTGGAGATATTGTTCTAAAAACCTCTGGGGCCGAATCTTCAGGCGGACAAATTAATGTAGGTTTACTTTCATACATTAAGCATTACGAACAATACCCGTTCAAACCCCTAAAAAAAATAACTGCTAAAGATACTGAATTTGCAAAACAGATAGGATGGGGGTCTACAAGTGCATTTAGCCCAGTCTATGCTTTTGCAAGCTATTTTCCTGGGCTTTATGCTCCGCAATCCATAGGTCTTTATCTCGGCAAAACCTTTAATTTTTCTGTAGCTGATTCCTATCAGCTCGCCCGAATACTGGC
>CAJARE010000041.1 GCA_903944255.1 uncultured beta proteobacterium | reverse complement strand
TGCAAATACTATAAATGGCAAAATTAAGAAGAACATACGCTCTAAAAATTCAGCCAACCAAAAAGGAAGATACTTCATGAGGGCTGGCGTACCGTTTTGATAAAAGTACCTAGCCTCAGCACTTAATGGTGCCTCTGAGTTGATATATGCGGGAAACTCTCCTGTCTTGGCAAAATACGATTTCACCCCATTAATTTCCTTGGCAGCCTCTAAAAACAATAGCTGAATAGCGGGATGAAGTCGATCGTCTATCAATAAGTTAGTTGTCGTTGAAATCAGCTGTATGTCGCGATCTGGAATATTTTTTTCTAAATCAAACCCACCCATAGGGACTGTTACCTCTTCAAAATAGGGTAAGAGACGGGTATATGCATCTGCTCTGCGGAAACTGGCTAAGTGAAGATTCGGATTATGAATAAGCTTTTGCACATTCTTAGAATCAAAA
Organism: uncultured beta proteobacterium; assembly: GCA_903944255.1. GTDB lineage: Bacteria > Pseudomonadota > Gammaproteobacteria > Burkholderiales > Burkholderiaceae > Polynucleobacter. Next base: position 1,575 of record CAJARE010000041.1, on the reverse strand, counting down.
CCATCTACTAGTATTACTGCATCGATTTCACCCTTCTCAAGTGCGCTTACTCCTGCTTCATTAGAGAGAGATAAAAGATTGGGTGAGTTAGTGGATACATTATTCATCTCCAAAATCTTTAAAGCATGAATATGGGTGCCACTACCGACTGGTCCTATAGAAATTTTGAGCTTAGTAATGTCTCGATCCAGAATCTTTATCTTTTCATTAAATACCTTATCACGATAGAAGATCCAAACTGGCTCATAATCGATACTTCCCAAAGATTGCACACCAGTGAGATGATCTGACGCAATCATGCCTCCTTGTACTAAGGCAGCTTGAATAGGGTCTTTACGATCAATTAAATGCTCTAAGTTCTCAATCGACCCTTGGGTTGGAACTAACTCTATTTTGATGCCCTTCTTTTCGAAGTAAGCCTGATATTTTTCACCATTAGCTTTGTACGATCCGCCCGAAGCTGTAGCCATTAAGACTTTTTTGGGAGGGGCTGGCTTTGCAAACCAGACCAATAGAGAGAAGGCTAAAATTAATATGAGTACCAGCGGCCAAATCTCTTTTAGTAGACTAAACCAGCTCTTTATTTCATTGGCAGCCGTTTGATAAACGGCTGATACATGCTCATAGATATCTTCTTTAATGCCGGACATTGATTACCCCGCCTTAGAAGACTCAGCTTATCACTAAACTAAGCTAATAAAACTACTATTAGGCTTCTTTAGTGTTTTCAATGCCCTCAGCCTGAGGTGTCAGAATTGTTGGGTAAGAGACTGCCCAGGTACCTGGGTAATCACGGCTGTAATGCAGGCCGCGACTTTCTCTGCGCATTAAGGCTGAGCGCACAATCAATTCGGCACACTCGAGTAGGTTACGCAACTCGATTAGGTCACGGGTTACCTTAAAGTTAGCGTAATACTCTTGCACTTCATATCTGAGTAGCTTGATGCGGTGTAATGCGCGCTCCAACCTTCGGTTCGTTCTAACGATGCCAACATAGTTCCACATGAGAGAGCGCAACTCATCCCAGTTGTGGGCAATGACCACTTGCTCATCAGCATCTTCTACTTGACTCTCATCCCAAAGGGGTAAAGCCGGCATCATAGGTGTTTTTAGCTCAGAGATATCCTCTGCGGCTGCCTTACCAATAACAACGCACTCTAATAATGAATTACTCGCTAAACGATTAGCGCCATGTAATCCAGTGTAGGTTGCTTCACCCACTGCATACAAGCCCGGTAGATCAGTTCTACCTTTTAAATCTGTAACAACGCCACCGCAGGCATAGTGAGCAGCAGGCACTACTGGAATTGGTTCTTTAGTGATATCTAAACCCAGAGTTAAGCAACGGGCATAGATCATTGGAAAATGCTCTTTGATAAATGCTTCCCCTAAATGCGTAGCATCAAGATGAACATAATCTAAACCATGCTTTTTCATTTCAAAGTCAATGGCTCGAGCAACGATATCGCGAGGAGCTAACTCTTTGCGATCATCATGATCTGGCATAAAGCATGTGCCATCAGGAAGTTTTAAGATACCCCCCTCTCCACGCATGGCTTCAGTAATCAAGAAAGT
>CAJARE010000040.1 GCA_903944255.1 uncultured beta proteobacterium | reverse complement strand
TGGGACTCCAACCCAATTGATTTAACTTAGATGAATCCATCCACTTTCTTGGGCTGCCATCAGGCTTGCTAGTATCAAACCCAATCTTGCCTTTGTAGCCCACCGCTTTCCCGACCGCATAAGCCAGATCGGCAATAGTGACATCAGATCCAAAGCCTACATTAATGTGGCTTTCCATCGGGCTGGTCTGCTGATCATAGATCGCTTTATCTAAATCCATCACAAATACCGAAGCAGCCGCCATATCATCCACATACAGAAACTCGCGCTTGGGGGTACCCGTTCCCCAAATAACCACTTCAGGGGCATTGGCCACTTTGGCCTCATGAAATCGCCTAATGAGCGCCGGAATGACATGACTATTTTCGGGGTGGTAATTATCGCCAGGACCATAAAGATTGGTTGGCATCACAGAGCGGTAATCCACCCCATGAGTTTGACCATACTGACGGTTATAGCTCTCGCACAACTTGATGCCAGCAATCTTAGCAATGGCATAGGGCTCATTGGTTGGCTCCAACTTACCTGTGAGTAAGGCATCTTCACTCATGGGCTGAGGAGCCAACTTGGGATAAATACAGCTAGAACCCAAGAACAGAAGTTTCTTTACGCCACTCAGAAATGCCTGATGAATGACATTGTTTTGCACCATCAGGTTGTCATAAATGAACTCAGCCGGATAAGTATTGTTCGCATGAATGCCACCTACTTTGGCGGCAGCTAAATAGACTTGATCTGGTTTTTCGGTTTCAAAGAAACGGGCTGCTTGTGACTGATTGGTTAAATCCAACTCAGAATGCGTTCTGGTGACAATATTGTTGTAGCCCTTGGCTTGCAGATTGCGAACGATTGCTGAGCCCACCATCCCGCGATGACCGGCTACATAAATCTTTTGATTGAAATCCATGCCTACCTATTTATCTTATTTATGTATTGATATTTTGGATTTAATTCTCTTTACCAACCGCCACTGAGTAACCATGCTTTTCTAGTAAAGCGTGTTGCTTGGCTTTTTCTAAGTCATTTGCCACCATCTCCACGATCATTTCATCAAGCGTGATTTCCGGAACCCAGCCTAATTTTTCCTTGGCTTTTGTTGGATCGCCTAAGAGAGTCTCTACCTCAGTTGGGCGGTAGTAACGTGGATCGATCTGCACAATCACATCACCTACTTTTAAGGCTGGTGCCTTGTCCCCATCAATACTGGCAACGATAGCCTTTTCATTTTCCGCAGTACCTTCAAATTTGAGGGTGATGCCCAACTGCTTAGCGCTACGGATAATGAACTCCCGCACAGTGAACTGCACGCCAGTTGCAATCACAAAATCTTCAGGCTTATCTTGTTGAAGCATCAACCACTGCATACGGACATAGTCTTTAGCATGGCCCCAGTCACGCAAGGCATCGATATTACCCATGAATAAGCACTTCTCAAGCCCTTGGGAAATGTTTGCCAGGCCGCGAGTCACCTTACGCGTGACAAAGGTCTCACCACGGCGTTTGGACTCATGATTAAAGAGAATGCCATTACACGCATACATGCCATAAGCTTCACGGTAATTTACAGTAATCCAGTAGGCATACATCTTCGCAACTGCATAAGGGCTTCTTGGATAAAACGGAGTGGTTTCTTTTTGGGGGATTTCCTGGACCAGGCCATAGAGCTCAGAAGTCGACGCTTGATAAAAACGGGTTTTCTTCTCTAAACCGAGGATACGAATGGCTTCCAACATACGCAATGGACCCATTGCATCGACATCTGCGGTGTACTCAGGAGATTCAAAAGAAACTGCCACATGAGACTGAGCGCCCAAGTTATAAATCTCATCTGGCTGACATTCTTGAATAATGCGCACTAGATTGCTGGTATCGGTTAAATCACCATAGTGCAAAATTAAATCAGGGTGATTGACGTGCGGGTCTTGATATAGATGATCAATACGCTCAGTATTAAAAGAAGAAGCACGCCGTTTAATACCATGAACAATGTAACCCTTCTCCAATAAAAACTCTGCTAAATACGAGCCATCTTGGCCAGTAATGCCGGTAATGAGGGCAACTTTTTGATTATTTTTCATATTGGTAGTAAGTTAATTAAAGGTAAGGTAATTAGGGTTCTTTAATCGAACGATTATAAAGATTGGTACATTTTCTTAACTAGCTCAATACCCCCAGCAGAAGCCTTCCAACCCAATAGCTTTTGAGCTTTACTTGGATCTGCGCGCCCAATTGCCAAATCTGTGGGGCGGAATAGGCCTTGATCTTGAATCACGTGATCTTTCCAATTGAGATTAGCTTGCTCAAATGCAGTCTTCACGAACTCCTCAAGGGTAATCGTAGTGCCTGTAGCAATTACAAAATCCTGGGGCTGATCTTGTTGCAACATCAACCACATTGCCTCTACGTATTCAGGTGCCCAACCCCAATCCCTAGCAATATCCAAGCGACCCAGTTTTAGCTTTTCTTTACCGCCCTCGGAAATCCGTTTTACCG
>CAJARE010000039.1 GCA_903944255.1 uncultured beta proteobacterium | reverse complement strand
CTGCAGCAGTTCTAATTAAGAGTTCACCCTTGATCTCTTTTGACCTTAATTGTTTTTCCTTTATTAAGGCAATTGAGCTTCCGAGCGCTAAAAGTTTTCCCGATTTAGCTATCTCTATCAGATCTCCCATGCTGGAAGCTTCCATGCGAATTTCTAGGGAAGCCCCTTCTTTTCGGGCCTGCGCATCAATTTTTTGGCGCATTAAAAATTGCCGATTGAGGGCAGCAAGCTCATACTTTGCTAAATATTTAAGGGTAATAGTATTCGGCAGCTTCTCGATCATTTTGATATTACCGATCACTGAAAATTGCTCTGTAATGAGGCTGCTCCACTCAAGATCAGGAAATTGATAATCTTGAGGAATAATGGCGACGTCAATAGTTCCCTCCATCAATTCGGTTAAGACCTTCTGGGCTGGTAGCTCTTGAAGTTCTATTTTGAGGCTAGGATATTCTTTGAGTAACTCTATGCAGGCTGGAAGTGCAATCGTTTTTGAATAAGTATTGGTAGCCCCGACACGTAGGGTCCCGACGATATTGCGGTTATCGTCCAGACTTTGCATTAGAGCTTCTTCAATCTGTCCAAGTAAGGGCTCAATTTTTTGGAGCAGTCCATTTCCAAATTTGGTCAAAATTAAGCTGCGCCCTCTTTTTTCAAATAGGGCTTGGTCCAGATGCCCAGCCAATTCTTTCATTTGCTGTGAGAGAGCTGATTGAGTAATGTTTAAAGCTTCAGAAGCCCGCACAAAGTTACCGGTTCGGGCAACCGTTAGAAAGCTACGCAGTAATCTCAAGTCAATCTGTTTGATATTCATAACAATGGCTTATATTTAAATTAAATTAATATAAATTTACATTATATGTTTGTTGATTTAGAGTAGCCCATGACCCTGAAATGTGAGGCAAATTGATATGAATTTTCTCAATAGTAAAAACAGTCAATATTTATTAATGTTGATCAGTGCTTTTCTACTCTCTGGTAATGCGATTTCTCAAAATTATCCGACTAAGCCTATTCGATTAGTGGTTCCATTTCCTCCTGGGGGTCCAACCGATATCGTGGCTAGACCTTTGTCTTTGCTTTTGGAAGAGCGTCTCAAGGAACAGATCGTGATTGAAAATAAGGGAGGGGCTGGAGGCTCAATTGGTGCTGATTTGGTTGCAAAGGCGGCGCCTGATGGCTACACCTTGCTAATGGGTACGGTAGGTACCAATGCCATTAATGGAAGTCTGTACAAGCAGTTGCCGTATGACATGACTAAAGATTTCACACCTATTGCGCTTGTAGCATCCGCTCCAGTGGTGATCGCTGTCAATTCAAATGATCGGATTAAGACGCTTGTAGAGTTGATTGCTGAGGCTCGTGCAAAACCAGATTCGATCGCTTACGGCACTGCGGGTAATGGCACGCCGGGACATTTAACCGGAGCTTTATTTGAGTCGGTAGCCCAAGTTAAATTCAAGCATATTCCCTATAAAGGTAGTGCACCAGCTGTGACGGATTTAATCGGTGGACAGATACCGCTTGTCTTTGATCCGATTCAGTCTGTTTTGCCTCATATTACTTCTGGAAAATTACGTGCTTTAGCAGTGACGAGCAAAACACGCTCTCCTTTACTACCTAATGTGCCTACAGTGGCTGAACTAGGCTATCCACAATTTGAGTCTACTGCATGGTGGGCAGTATTTGCGCCAGCAAAATTACCAGAGGCAATTACCAAAAAATTAAGAGCCACTACAGAAAGTGTGGCGCAGTCGCCAGCTTTTAAAGAGCGGCTTGGCAACCTAGGAGTACAACCAAATACTGATTTCAAGGAAAGTTTGGCTAATTTCCAGACGAGCGAGATAGCGAAATGGGCTAGAGTCGTGCGCGATTCAGGTGCCACCATCGATTAATGAATTATAAGAGAACAAGATGAAGCTAAACGAAGAAGAAAAGGCAATGCTCGCTGGAGAATTTGGTCCAGTGCGAAAAAATGCCATTGAGCATCAAATCAAAGTAGGTGAATTTTTTGGCGCTGATGATTTAGTGCCAGTATCTCAAGCGCATATCATGGCCGATACAGAGAGTTTGGGTGAGTCAGGGGTTGAGTGGCTTGAAGGCTTAGCTCAAAATGTATTGAAAGACAGGGTTGTTCGTATTCCGACCATTACCGACCCTAGGGGTACCGACTTTACGAAAGCCAATCAACTAGGCCAGACTGAAAAAATGCTGGAGCTGGAAAGACGTGCCATTGATGCGTTTGTGAAGATGGGGGTATCGATGACCGATACCTGTATTAATTACCAGACCATCATGGCACCCATCTACGGTGAGCATTTGGCATTTGGAGATACGGGCGTTGTCATCTACTCAAATAGTATTTGTGGCGCAAGATCCAATTTCGAAGGAGGTCCCTCAGCCTTGGCGGCGGGTCTGACAGGCAGGACGCCACGGTATGGATATCACTTGGATGAGCATCGCAAACCAAGCCATCGTTTTAAAACCATGTGGACTCCAAAGACCCTTAATGAATGGGGAGCCTTAGGAGGTCTGATCGGTAAAAAATCTGGGAACTATTGGGCGGTTCCGATACTCGAGGGAATTGAAGGACATCCTGGCTCTGATGCGATGAAGCATTTTGGCGCTGCCATGGCAAGCTTTGGTTCCTCTGCGCTGTTCCATATCTTGGGTATTACGCCTGAGGCTTTGCACGCTAGGGATTTAGAGTATTTGCATCTTCCTGAAGTCATTATTACTAAAGAAGAGGTAATGGGTTTACAAAATTCCTATCGTATTGCTGAAGAAGTAGATGTCATCGTTTTTTCCGCTCCCCAACTGAGTCTGATGGAGATGAAAAGCATTGCTGAACTATGTGATGGCAAAAAATTTATTAAGCCTTTACTAGCGATGACAAGCCCACAGGTTAAGCCTGATTCTGATCGCATGGGGTATACCGCAATGATTGAAAATGCAGGCGGCACAGTATTTTCTGGAATGTGTTTTTATCAATCCTATGCTCGAGAAATTGCTGAAGCAAATGGTTGGAAAGTATTAGCGACTAATAGCGCAAAGATAGTCAATATTTTGGGTGGTTATGGCTACACACCCATGTTAGCGTCTATGGAAGATTGCGTTAATGCAGCCGTAACAGGGAGATTAAATTGAGCGGAAAAATATACAAGGCAAAACATGCGCAAGGTGAAAGCATCGAGGGCGTATGTTTAAGTGCTGCCGATGGCTTTTCAGCTCGTTATGATTTAGATCGCCTTAAGGGTGTGTTTTCACGACCAGCCCATAAATTATTTGGCCAGTCTTACAAAGATAAGATTTTAGTTTTAGATGCAGCAAAAGGTGGGGTAGCTAGCGCCTGGATGTTGTATGAAATGAAATCTCGAAACCTTTGTCCTGCAGCTATTATTTTTAATGCAGTCAATCCTATATTGGCTCAAGGCGCTGCCCATGCTGGCATTCCGATGTTGAGTGGTTTTGACTGTGATATCACTCAAGCAATTGCGAGTGGCGCTAAATTACGAATTGATACTAAAAACCAAACAGTAGAAGTGCTCTAGAAAAAGAAGATAACGAGGACTAGAGCCTTCAGCCTGCTTGTATTTCGGTACTACGGAGTTTTTTGGCCAGAAGATCTAAAACGCCATTGACATATTTATGGCCGTCAGTACCACCAAAGGTTTTGGCTAATTCCACTGCCTCATTAATAGCCACTTTATAGGGTACCGACAGGTCTGCAGCAAGTTCATAAGTACCAATCAAAAGGGCAGCATGCTCAACTGGCGAGAGCTCATTAATGGGGCGATCCAGTGCGGGAGTAATCAGGGCTTCAAACTCATCTGTACGATCGAGTACGCCTTCAAAAATACCCTGAAAGAGTTCTAGCTGACAACGACGAAATGCGGGATCTTCTGCCAACTGCTTGGCAATTAAGGTTTTGTTTGGAAGACTGCCAGCACGTCGCATGACAAGGCTTTGATAGACCCCTTGAAGTGCGTACTCACGAGCGCGACGGCGTGGCGTCAGTGAACGCTTAGGCGTACTCGCTTTACTATCTTTTGGGGCTGAAGTGTTGCTTGAAGTATTGCTCGGTTTAGACATATTCATCATTACTCTTCGTTGGAGTTGATCTCAATATCTAGATCAGGAGTCAATGCTAAAGCTAAGTTAGCCATCTCTACTACTGCTTTTGCACAGTCTGCACCTTTAAGGTCAACACGAGCTTTTGCTTGCTCATCAGTATCACAAGTGAGAATGCCATTAGCGATTGGCAGACCAGATTCTAAGCAGATCCGGGTAATGCCTGCCGCTGATTCATTGGAGACTAATTCAAAGTGATAGGTTTCACCGCGTATTACAGCGCCAAGCGCTACAAGACCATCAAACTCTCCAGTCTCAGCTAGCTTTTGTAATGCAAATGGAATTTCTAGTGCACCAGGCACAGTGACCAGCTTGATATCTTCCTGAGCGACACCCAATGCAATGAGTTCATGAATGCAGGCAGTTGTCAGGGCAACACAATGATCTTCATTAAAGCGTGCCTGCACAATACCAATGCGTAAATCTTGACCATTGAGGTCGACGGCTAAAACACCAACAGAATCATTATTAGAGTTCGTCATGAGTTTACTTTTCCAAATGAGGGGCAGTGTATGGGGCATAGCCAGTCACTTCTAGCTTATAACCAGAAAGGCTTGGTACGGGAATAGGGTTAGCAAGTAAACGCATCTTACCCACTCCAATATCTTTCAGAATCTGTGCACCAATGCCGTAACTTCTGAAATCAGTTTTACGTGCAAGGGGTGCAGAATTTTCTGTTTTTACGCCATTGAGTTTTTGAAACTGCGCTAACCAGTCGCTATCATTTGGAGCAGCAATTCCTGAAGCGTTGAGTAGTACTGCAACACCGGCTTTTGATCCAGCAATTTGTTGTAATGCTTGGACCAGAGGCCAGGAATGGTTACTGACCTTAGCGTCTAGGAAATCTAAGACGGTCACAGGCTCATGAACGCGTACTAGGGTTTCTTGATCTTCAGTGGGGGTGCCATGAACCAGAGCAATATGAATGCAAGAACTTGGCTTATCGCGATAGATCACACCTTTAAATTTCCCCCAGGGGGTAATGAAATCGCGCTCACCCTCACGCACCACAATACTTTCATGTTGGCTGCGATATTGAATCAGGTCTGCAATACTGCCAATCTTGAGTTGATGTTCTTTGGCAAAATCTAACAGGTCAGGCAGACGCGCCATGCTGCCATCATCTTTCATGATTTCACAAATGACAGAGGTGGGTGAGCAACCAGCCATTGCTGCAAGATCACAGCCTGCTTCAGTGTGTCCTGAACGAATCAGAACACCACCAGGTTGTGCCATCAAGGGAAATATGTGACCAGGTTGAACGAGGTCACTTGGTTTTGCATGAGGCGCTACCGCAGTTTTAATTGTCAGTGCGCGGTCAGCTGCAGAAATACCAGTTGTCACTCCACTTGCTGCCTCAATCGAGACTGTGAAATTCGTACCCATCGCAGTGCCGTTATCGCGCACCATGAGCGGCAGATTTAATTGCTGACAACGCTCGCGGGTCAGGGTCAGGCAAATCAGTCCGCGACCATGTTTGGCCATGAAGTTAACAGCGTCAGCTGTCACGTGATCTGCAGCGAGTACAAGATCACCTTCATTTTCACGATCTTCTTCATCGACCAAGACGACCATCCGCCCAGCGCTGAGCTCAGCAATGATTTCTTCAGTGGAGGCGAGTTTGTTTGGCATAGCCCTCTAT
>CAJARE010000038.1 GCA_903944255.1 uncultured beta proteobacterium | reverse complement strand
CGCCGATATCTACCGGCTTACCTTGAACAGCCTTGAACTCATCAACAATCTTCTGCTCATTTTGAACAAGCGATTGAGCGAGAGGCGCAAAATAAGCCTGCAATTCTTTATCTTCTGTTTGGGCAGCCAAGGCTTCGGCCCAATACATTGCTAGATAGAACTGACTACCACGGTTATCTAACTCACCCGTCCGAGGAGAGGGTGATTTATTGTTATCTAGCAATTTACCTGTAGCTTCATCTAGGGTACGCGCTAGGATTTTGACTTTGGTATTACCAGTCTTCTCACCAACATCCTCTAGAGAAACTGCTAAAGCCATGAACTCACCAAGTGAATCCCAACGTAAGTGGTTTTCTTCGACTAGTTGTTGGACATGTTTTGGAGCAGAACCACCAGCGCCTGTTTCAAAGAGGCCTCCACCTGCCATCAATGGCACGATCGATAACATCTTCGCGCTAGTACCCAATTCCATGATTGGGAACAAATCAGTTAAATAGTCACGCAAAATGTTACCGGTTACAGAAATCGTATCTTTACCGCGAATGACGCGCTCTAAGGTGTAACGCATTGCACGGGTTTGAGACATGATCTGCACATCTACACCTTTGAGATCGTGATCCTTTAGATAGGTATTCACCTTCTTGATTAACTCAGCTTCATGGGGACGATACTCATCCAACCAAAAGACTGCTGGAGTATTAGAAAGGCGCGCACGCTTGACTGCTAATTTGACCCAGTCACGAATTGGAGCGTCTTTTACTTGGCACATCCGCCAGATATCACCCTGTTCAACATTTTGCTCGAGCAATACGGTGCCATCATCTGCAACGATCCGTGCCACACCAGCTTCTGGTATCTCAAAGGTTTTGTCATGTGAACCATACTCTTCTGCCTGCTGAGCCATCAAGCCTACGTTAGGTACAGTACCCATCGTCGTTGGATCAAAGTTACCGTGCGTCTTGCAGAAATTAATGATTTCTTGATAGATACGAGCAAAGGTACTTTCTGGAATCACCGCTTTAGTGTCATGTAAACGACCATCAGCACCCCACATTTTTCCGCCTACACGAATCATCGCTGGCATAGAAGCATCCACGATCACATCGCTTGGAGAGTGAAGATTGGTAATGCCTTTGGCAGAGTCCACCATGGCTAAGGCAGGACGGTGCTCATGACACGCATGCAAATCGTGAATAATTTCTTCACGCTTAGATTCTGGTAAAGACTGAATTTTGTCGTACAAATTACTCATGCCATTATTGGCATTCACACCTAGCTCTTCAAAGAGCTTAGCGTGTTTTTGAAAAGCATCTTTATAAAAAATCTTCACAGCATGCCCAAATACAATGGGATGCGAGACCTTCATCATGGTTGCTTTGACATGCAAGGACAACATCATGCCAGTCTTGTAAGCATCTTCGATTTCTTTTTCATAAAAATCGCACAATGCCTTTTTGCTCATATACATACTATCGACAATCTCGCCAGCCATGAGAGAGACTTTAGGCTTGAGCACAATCGTCTTGCCGCTCTTAGTGACTAGATCCATCTTGACATCACATGCTTTGGTCATGGTCATGGACTTCTCATTTGAATAGAAGTCGCCACCATGCATATGTGAAACGTGTGTGCGGGAAGCTTGACTCCAATCCCCCATAGAGTGAGGATGCTTACGCGCAAATTGCTTTACTGCATTAGGAGCGCGACGATCAGAGTTTCCTTCGCGCAATACTGGATTGACTGAGCTTCCTAAACATTTGGAATAACGCGCACGAATTGATTTTTCCTCGTCATTTTTAGGATTATCTGGAAAATCTGGGATCTTATAGCCCTTAGCCTGTAACTCTTTGATTGCCGCAAGCAACTGAGGTACTGAAGCGCTAATGTTAGGCAATTTAATAATGTTGGTGTCTGGCATCAAAGTCATCTTGCCAAGCTCGGCCAAATTATCGGGAACTTTTTGCTCTTCAGTTAAATACTCTGGGAACCCAGCAAGAATACGTCCAGCAACAGAGAGGTCACTCTTGACAACTTCAACCCCTGCGGGTGCTGTGAAAGTGCGAATGACTGGCAGAAAGGCGCAAGTAGCTAACAGTGGCGCCTCGTCTGTCAGGGTATAAATAATCTTTGATTTCTCTGAAGCCATTAAAATTTCCTCGATATTGATCCATTTACAGAGACAGGTTTTTACCCTACCTCTCTCGTCTTCCGCATTTTGCAAGCCGCTGTTAGCAGGCCTACTGCCAATAAGGCGAGTTTTCTATTTTAAATCATTGGCAGCAGCGAAATTGCCCTATTTGAACCCCCGGTCGACCCAAGACGCCTCATTTAGGGGAATCTACCAAGACAAGCAAATAAACAAAATCGCCGTAAACTCAAGCATATGACCAGTCGACACCCCTTGCTAAACAAAAACCTGGTGCTGCTGATCGTATGCCAAGGCCTGTTTCTCACCAATAATGTCACTTTCATTGCGATTAATGGCTTAGTTGGCTTAAGCCTAGCTCCAGCAAGCTGGATGGCTACCCTACCGATTATGGGATATGTCGTAGGTGGCGCTTTTTCCACCTCGATCGTAGCCAAATCCCAAAATTCTTTTGGCCGTAAAATCTCATTTCAGTTAGGCCTACTGGTAGCGGTATTGTCGGCACTCCTGTGTGCATATGCCGCTGTTAGTGAAAACTTCTGGCTGCTCGTTGCTGGCACCTTTATCGCTGGCTATTACAGCGCAAATGGCCAACTCTATCGCTTTGCCGCTGCCGAGCTTACTGAATTGAGTCAACGCGATAAAGCAGTCTCTTGGGTCTTAGCCGGGGGTATTTTGGGTGCTGTTATAGGGCCTAATTTGGCATCTTGGACAAAAAATCTCTTTGATACTGCATTCTTAGGGGCCTACCTGAGCTTATCGATTGCGGGATTGATCGGCATTGGCGTGATGCAATTCATTCACTTTCCTGAAGAATTCAAAACCAAGCACCGTCTTTCTGCCGGAAGAAGCCTAAAAGAAATTCTTGCTCAGCCTGTTTTTATGGTGGCTGTGATTGGTGCTGCGCTCGGCTACGGAGTAATGAACTTACTCATGGCTGCCACACCCCTTGCCATGCAAATTTGTGGGCTCCCTTTTTCTGACACAGCTTTAGTGCTGGAATGGCATGTCATCGGCATGTTTGCTCCTGGATTTTTTACTGGGTCTCTGATTCAGCGCTTTGGTACCCTCAAAATCATGGGGGTAGGCGTAGCCCTGAACTTCGTTTGCATTGCGATTGCCTTAACTGGGGCCGATCTTCATCAGTTTTTAATTGCACTCTTTTTACTAGGGGTGGGATGGAATTTTTTATTCACCGGCTCTACTTCGCTAGCGATGAACGCTTACAAACCCGAAGAGCGGGACAAGGCTCAGGCAGTAATTAACTTTTTTGTTTTTGGGACGATGGCCTTTACCTCATTCGGTTCAGGTGCGCTCATTACTTCACAAGGCTGGAACATTCTCAATATAGGATCGCTAATACCCGTCTTGATTACCGCAGGTGCGCTACTTTGGTTAAGCGCCCATCACAAAAAACAAGCGCTCAGTTAAGAAGCTTTTGCTAAAGGCAGATTGAATAATAGATTTTGAGGCTTGAGCTTTAATTGCTGTTGCTCATTTAATGCAATTGCCAAATAGACTGGCTTGCCTGCTTGTGCCTTAGCCACTGCAGACTCATCGATAAAATCAAGACGAAATAAACAAATGATTTTTTCCAGCTCTTCAGCCTCTAGCACTTCTTTGTTATAGAGTTTATTGAGTATTCCTGTCGCTGCAGCATCTAAGCCTACATGCCACGACCACTTGGGGTCGCTAATCTGTTGCATAGGAGTGATACGGGTTTTAACACCTAAAAAATGCTCGATCCACTTTTCCACCAAGCGACAGAAGTGATTGATTGGCTCATGCCCAAAATTCAACTGCACCGCCAGATCAAAATCCTCGTTGCGCGCCCAATATTCAGTAGCATTTTGCTCATGCAGTACATCAAGATCGGCAGATCTCATTGCAAGTGATTTACTTTTTAGTAAATCTAATATATTTCCTGTTTCACCTGCTTGCAAATGACGAGCAACGACTTCCTCATCAGCGCCCATCACGATTCCATCCTCTAAAAGAGTGATTTTCTGAGTTCTAAAAAATAGTTCCCCCATTCGTGTCTCCAATGGATGGGCATCCTCCCCCAGGATATGGCGTACAAATATTTGTGCCAGCTGCGATACAAACAAAGGAGGCACATCAACGCCCTCACCTTTGAACAAGCTCATGTAAAAACTTTCCAAAGATGTGGCAGCCAATAAACGGGCACGATAACGCAACCAGACACGGTAGTTTTCCTGAATATCCGCATCTGCCATTTGGCCAATTTCTTCTTCCCCTACATCGCAACGAGGATTTGCGAGTAGACGGGCATGTATAGATTGCTCCACAGCACAGGATTCGGGTACGAGACTGAGCTCAGGCCTTTGCAAATAGGTACACAAAAACTCATCTGTTACCAAAAGCTCGCCATCCGGACCGGGCTTTAAGGTCTTATATGCTGATTGTGGCCAGAAATTTTTCATGCTGTCAGGGCGCTTTTGGTCTAGATAATCGATAACGCTCAGAATATACTAGTCTTCATTTTGAGATGAAATAGGAAAACACCATGAGCGAACTCCAAAAAATTGATACCGTAGTAGGCGAAGGCAAAGAAGCTATCACAGGCAATCATGTCGACGTCCATTACACAGGCTGGCTATATGATGACAAAGCAGCAGATCACAAAGGTCAAAAGTTTGACAGCTCATTAGATCGCGGGCAACTGTTTAGCTTCCCTTTAGGGGCCGGCCATGTAATTAAGGGTTGGGATGAGGGCGTCGCCGGAATGAAAGTGGGCGGCAAACGCACTCTTATCATCCCATCTGAAATGGGATATGGTGCGCGTGGGGCTGGCGGCGTCATTCCACCGAATGCCACCCTCGTATTTGATGTTGAACTTCATGGTGTGAACTAAACAAGATCATCTGTTTTGCCTAATAAATAAGGCCACCCGCTGAGGTGGCCTTATTTTTGATCTTCAGAGTCTGAAATTAAGAGCGCAAATTATTAGTGTTTGACGTCAAGCGATGATTTGAGCGGTCTTGACACAAACTAATGATGCGATTTCTTTCAGCCATCACTTTATCTCCATAGCCACCATCGTCTTCTGCATTCGCTGCGCCCACATAAAACTTCAAACCATTACGCAAAGAGCCTGCTGTAGCAATCATATATTTCAAGATATATGCGCCAACACGAATATTCACTTCAGGCTTGACAGCATCTGAAGTGCCGCCAAAGTGCGCGTACTTATCTCTGTGCACAGATGTCATGACCTGCATTAAACCTTCTGCACCCGCATGACTCTTTATATTGGGATTGAAATTGGATTCAACAGAAATCACCGCCAGCAATAACACTGGATCAATATTGACTTCTTTAGCGATCAAGACTGTATTCGAAACATACTCTTCAATCTTGGCACGATCGAGCTTGTATTTCTTTTCATAAAAATCGGCTACTGCTCGTTGGTTTTGAATCGACCCCATCAAATTACTATCAAGAGCCTGCGGATCAATCTTAGAAGTGGGAATGCGATCGGATAAATGGGAAATAGATTTCACCTGTACATGAGCAACAGAAGGCATTAACAAGGCAATGGTTTGCTGTTTAGCACTAGTGAGGCCAGATGTAGCTGTTGGTTTGCTATAGAGCACGGCAGCAATCCCAGCATCACTGGCCACTGCATTGGCAGTTACTTGATAGTCATGCGATTGGTCAAGGATGCCAAAGCCATTGCTCCAAACAATCTGACGAGCCTCATCTGGGACTAAGATCCGAGCCAAATCAAAAGGGCCTGCATTCGTACCGTTACCTGAAAGCCAGAGTCCGACCACCATAAAGACAGCAACAGCAAGGATGCCATTGACTACTCTAAAGACCGGGGATATGGCATGAGCTAGGAATTCTTTAGAAGTCAAAGCTGCTGACTTTGAATCCTGGTTCTTACTCAAATTGTTAGATAAACATTTACTCATTCATTTTTTGCGACACGCCATAAAACTCAAACTTAGTATTTATGTTGCAACGCAATATATAAAAAACATGAGTCATCCTAAAAAGGTTCTTATATCAAGTCAAGAATAAAGAATACCAATTTAATAACTTTTTGATCTTGAAATGGTAGGACTTTTGCAGAGCTTGGTAAATATGAATAATTAGTTCAATAAAATCATATACTTAAAGATGTAAGTAGGCACTAATTTCATACTATAAAAAATTGGGAATTTCGGGACTTTTTTACTATTTGGAATGAAAATTCTTTAGTCAAAACCATATATCTAGTACTAAAGGTAGCTTGCGTTTCTACCGGTAGTGGTTTTGCTCCAATGCTGCAAGACATCATTTTCATAGAAATAAAACCTTTAAAAGAATATCGAAGAGAGCTAAATGGGCTTGTCATCACCTCAATTCTGCCTAGCTCTAGAGCTAATCCTGATGAATTAGGCGCAAGAGAGCGTTACTCTAAAAAGACTTTTGCTATCCCTGTTCAGCCCATCAAGCCCTACACTAATACGCTATGAAATCTATTCGTAAGGTCCTGCTTTTAGCTCTGCTACTGACAAGCTTCAATGCGTTTGCCATATTTGATGACTGCAAAGACCTTTTTCCTAAGCAACAAGTCCCGACCAGTCCACAACTGGGACGAGATCTTTGTTTTGACGGGTTTGCAATCTACTACTCCCCGCAAGACAAAAAACCAATCTATACCGTTCAAAAACTCCACCGCGATCAGTTTGTAGGGCCCCACCCCCGCAGGACTAATCAGTTCTATGAGGAGGCGCGCCTTCCTTATGCAGAGCGCGCTCAACTCTCGGACTACCGTGGCAGCGGATATGACCGTGGACATAATGCGCCTGCGGGAGATATGAGCGCGGATAAATCCATGGCTCAATCTTTCTCATTGGCCAATATGATGCCGCAGGCTAGTCAAAATAATCAGGGAATCTGGGCAAAAAATGTTGAAGAGCCGACCAGGCAGTATGTCAAAAGAGCAGCAGGAGATATTTATGTATACACGGGTTCTATTGGAAATGCTGGAAGTATTGGTAATGGACGAGTCACCATTCCAAGTCATCTTTTCAAATTAGTTTATGACCCTAATAGAAACGCTGCATGGGCCTATTGGGTAGAAAACACCAATGAAGCCAATATGAATCCTCCGATCTCTTATGAAGCCCTCGTGCAAAAAACAGGGATTGATTTTCATCTCCCTATCAAGCCAGTCAACACAACTAACAAGTAACTAGGGTCTTTGCTGTATTCCATGCGCCTGTTGGATGGG
>CAJARE010000037.1 GCA_903944255.1 uncultured beta proteobacterium | reverse complement strand
GCACGTCCTGCCAGCAATTCTGTAATAGCATCGCCAGTACCTTTGGTAGGAATATGCACTAAGTCAATTCCAGCCATGCTGTCAAAATATGCCATTGCTAAATGGGATGCGCTACCGTTGCCTGCACTTGCGTAGTTATATTGACCAGGCTTTGCTTTTGCTAAAGCAATAAATTCCGCAACAGTTTTCGCTGGAAACTCTGAATTGGTCATCATCACATAGCTACTAGTACCAATATAGGCAGCTGCTGTGAAATCTTTAATTGGATCAAAACTCAGTTTGGGAAATAAAGTGCCATTAATATTGTGGCTAGCAGCTGACATCACGAGGGTATAGCCATCTGGTGCGGATTTAGACACAATACCGGTGCCAACAGTTCCGCCTGCCCCAGATCTATTTTCAACTATGACTGTTTCTCCAAGCGCAAGACCTAACTCATTAGAAAATGAGCGGGCTAAAGCATCTTGAACACTACCTGGAGAGAACGGCACGATGATCTTGATCGGCTTAGTAGGCCATGGAGCAGCACTTGCCGTTAAATGAATAAAACAAGCTAAAAACAGTCCACCAAAAAGGTTTGCTGCAAAGCGTAATTTTTTATCAAAAAAGGATTTCATGTCTCTCTCCGTCAAATTGAACAAATTCCTAAAATGATACTGGGAATATTCCAGTTTGCCCCGTATTGGCGGTAAAAGGCGATAATGCGCCATGGCTCTCCGCGCAACTATCCACAAAGCAGACCTTCATGTCGCTGATTCAGACCGCCATTACTATGGTAGTCACTCCTTAACGATTGCTAAGCACCCCTCAGAAACCGAGGAGCGAATGATGATCAGAATCATCGCTTTTGCCTTACAAGCCCATGAAGATTTAGCTTTTACTAAGGGTTTAAGTGATGCTGATGAGCCTGATATTTGGATCAAAGACCTCACCGATGCAATCAAACTGTGGATTGAAGTTGGGCAACCAGACGAGCGTCGCATTCTCAAAGCTTGCGGCAGATCGGATCAAGTGATGGTCTATTGCTATGGAGGTCACACTAGCAAAATCTGGTGGGATGGCATCGCCAATAAGTTAACTAGAGCGCGTAATCTGCAAGTAGTATCGATTCCCGCCGAACAATCACATGAACTTCATCAATTAGTAGAGCGTAGTATGGTCTTGCATGTCAATGTCCAAGATGGCGAAGTCTATGTTTCCTCCGATCAGGGTCAAGTCACTATTACGCCAGAGCTATGGCGCACACATCAACAGTAATTTTTTCGAGAACTTTGATGAAGTCAGTCGTTTTCGATACCAATGTGTTACTCGATATTTTTGTCTTTCATGACTTCAGGGCAATTCATCTCAAAGATGCCCTATACAATCAAACCTTAGACGCCCACGCTTGCGAACAAACTCTAGAAGAATTGGCTGACGTGATTTCACGTCCACTTTTTTCTTTAAACCAAAGTGAGCAAAAAAGAATTGTTCTTGAATGGAGATCACTAGCCAAGATGATCAAAGACGAGGACATTGTGAAGGCGCCTTGGGAATGTAATGATAAGGACGATCAAGTCTTTTTAGATTTAGCCTTTACCGCAAAGCCTTGTGTACTCATTAGTAAAGATCATGAAGTCTTAAAGCTAGCCAGTCGCGCAGCTAAAGAAGGTGTGGTGATTACTGCAGATTACAAGGCTTTATAAACCTTGCGCTGCTTGAGCAGCGATTTCAAAGGATTTCAGTCTAGCTTGATGATCAAAAATTTGTCCGGTCATCACTAATTCACTAGCACCAGTCAGCTCAAGCCAATGCCGCATAGTTTTTTTCACTGTCTCAAGTGATCCAACTGCCGAAACTTGTAGGGCATGATCTGCAGTGGCTTTTTCATAGGGCTCACAAAAGTCTTCAATATCACTAATCGGTGGTGGCAATTGACCGCGTGTATTACGGCGCATACGAATGACATTCTGCTGCAAAGTGGTAAACAGGTGATGCGCCTCTTCATCAGTGTCCGCGGCAACGACGTTCATCACAAATGCAGGGTATGGTTTATCTAGTTTTTCTGAAGGTTTGAAGAGTTCTCTATAAATCTTCATAGCCTCTAACAATTGCTCTGGTGCAAAGTGTGATGCAAAGGCATAAGGTAAACCAAAGTGGGCAGCTAATTGCGCGCCATACAGACTTGATCCCAAGATCCAAATTGGCACTTCAGTATTAGCCCCCGGAATAGCCTTGACAGCCTGACCCTCCTCTATAGGGCCAAAGTAATGCTGCAGCTCTCTCACATCCTGAGGAAAGCGATCATCACTACCCAACAAATCTCTGCGCAGAGCCCTTGCAGTCATCTGATCTGTTCCGGGAGCACGGCCTAAGCCCAAATCGATTCTGCCTGGGTAAATAGAAGCTAAAGTGCCGAATTGCTCGGCAATCACCAATGGAGCATGATTAGGGAGCATTACGCCACCAGAACCAACGCGAATCGTATTGGTTCCAGCAGCTAGATAGCCAATAAGTACTGCTGTAGCAGAACTCGCATTACCTGTCATATTGTGGTGCTCTGCTACCCAATAGCGCGTATAGCCCCACTTCTCTGCATGCTGAGCCACATCCAAGGAGTTACGAAGGGCATCGCCCGCAGTAAATCCCTGTGGAATAGGAGATATATCTAGAATGGAGTATGGGATGGGATTGGCCATCACTAGATCATACTGAGAAAGTCGTTTCTTAACATGCAAAAACCTAAAATGGCAGATCCAGATGCTGGACTCTTTAAACCAGGCGCCAAACTAAAACATCTGAAGACGGGTGGGTTTTATCAAGTTGTTCTGCTAGCCAATATCGAGGCTACCCTTGAGCCAGCCTATGTCTATGAGTCAATGCAATCTCACGATTTTTGGATTCGGCCGCAAGCAGAGATGGAAGATGGGCGTTTTGAGCTGATAGAACAATAGCAATCAAAGAGGAATTAGAAATGACTCAAAATGCATCAGATGACCGAATTACCAACCTAGAAATTAAATTAAGCTTTACTGAAGATCTCATAGAAAAGCTCAATGAGACTGTTTACAAACAGCAGCAGCAAATTGAATTTCTATATCGAGAACTCAAAGCCATCAAAGAACAGGCTAGTAGTGGCTCAGGCGCAGGCAGCCTAAAAGATGAAATCCCTCCGCACTACTAAGCTGCTGATAAGATAGATAGCATTGTTACTGATACTTTTGACTTTACCTAAAGGACCAAATCATGGGCAACTTAACACCGTTTCTTATTCAGTGGGGCTTGACTTCTTTATCGCTTTGGGTGGCTAGCTATATCTTCAGTGGTTTGCGCTTTGCTGATGTAGGCTCACTCATCATCGCAGCCCTACTCTTGGGTTTTGCCAATGCCATTGTTAAACCACTGCTCATTGTCTTTACCTTGCCGCTTACGGTACTCACGATGGGATTATTCTTACTAGTTATTAATGCTTTGGTATTGATGCTCGTTTCTGCGGTAGTCAGTGGCTTTACGATTTCCAGTTTCTGGACAGCTTTCTTTGCCAGTATCTTTATTTCCCTATTTAGCCTCTTTGTGATTAGCTTGATTTCTTAATAAGCTCCTTAGACGCTAGCCTTTTTTAAAACAGCATAAATTTGATCCTTCAAGAGTAGTTTTTCTTTCTTGAGGGTTTCAATTTTTTCTGGAGTACTTTGCTCAGAGTGAGCCTCCATTTTGAGGATCTTTTGATCCAACTGATGATGCTTATCAAATAAATGAGAAAAATGTCGGTCTGAGGTTTTCAACTGAGTAATTAAGTCACGATATTCAGGAAACATGGCTACTCTTTTCTTAAAGGTTAATCAGGATTTCTACGATTCAGTTTAGCAAGCTCAGACTGATAGTCAATGGAGGGGCGAAGATATTTTATTTGACCTCAGTCTTGTATTGAGGAGGATAAACCCCATATAGGAATGGGGATTTCCTTATAAAAATTGCAGTAATATTGATCTGTGCACTAAGCATTAATTTCTAAGCACTACTAAATGAAAAAGAAGGGTAATAAACCATGGCTACAAAGAAGTCTCCAGCAAAAAAGAAAGTAGCTACTAAGGTGGTAAAAAAAGCCCCTGCAAAAAAACCTGTCAAAAAAGTAGCAGCCAAAAAAGCGGCTAGCAAAAAGACGGTAAAAAAAGTAGTGAAAAAGACAGTAGTAAAAAAGGCAGCACCTAAAAAGGCTTCAGCCAAAAAGCCAGCCGTCAAAAAGCCTGCCAAGAAAACGACTAAAAAAGTTTCTGCTAAGTCACCTAAAGTAGATCAATATGG
>CAJARE010000036.1 GCA_903944255.1 uncultured beta proteobacterium | reverse complement strand
TCACGCATTTCTGGGTTCAGCATGAAAGTCTCGGTGAGCTGTTTATAAACCCACGGTTGAACTTGACCAGTAGTTGCTGACCAACCCATAGTATTAGTAATGTGCACCTCAATTTGTCGCACACCTTCATAACCACTCTCTAACATACCTTCATACCATTTTGGATTGAGCATACGTGTACGAGTTTCTAAAGAAACTTGTTCTGAGAGGGTTCTGACAGCCCCCTCACCTTTGGTTTGGTCGCCAATGAACACCGGTACATCTACCCCGCCTTTAGCGCGCTTCACGGCCCTAGTAATTCCGCCCAAGGTATCGAAATAGTTATCGATGGTTGTAACGCCCAACTCCATTGAGTCCAGATTTTGATAAGTCATTTGCACATCAGATAAAACGCTCTTCAATAGAGCATTGTTCTGAATTGGTATGCCAGCTCGTCCAAAAGCAAAACCTTTTCTGCGGGTATAGGTTTCAGCTAATTCGTCTTCCTCTTCCCATACACTGTTTTCAACCATATTGCTCACGTTAGAACCATAAGCACCATCGGCGTTTCCATAAACACGTAAGGAAGCAGTCTCTAGATCACAGCCATGTTCTTTTTGATAAGCCAAGGCATGCTTGCGAATAAAGTTTTGCTCAAGGGGCTCATCTTCTGCAGAGGCTGCCATAAATGCGGCTTCAGCCAACAACTTAATTTGCAATGGCAAGAGGTCGCGGAAGATGCCAGACAAAGTAATCACAACGTCAATTCTCGGACGTCCTAACTCGCTTAATGGAATCAATTGCGCACCAGCTAAACGACCATAACTATCAAAGCGAGGTTTAGCACCCATCAATGCCAGTGCTTGACCAATTTGGCCGCCTTCCGATTTCAAGTTATCACTGCCCCATAAAACCATCGCAATAGACTCTGGCAGTGAGTCACTATCCTCTTGGTATTTATCCAGAATACGTTGAGCTTGCTTAGCACCATCTTTGACAGCAAATACGCTTGGGATTCTGAAAGGATCAAAGCCATGCAAGTTACGACCTGTCGGCAATACTTCAGGATTACGCATCACATCACCACCAGCTGCCGGGCGAATAAAGCGTCCATCGAGTGCATCCAACATACCAGCGACTTCAGTCTCTGCAGACATTAGCTCATTGGACTTGACCATCTTGCCAAATAAATCTTCTAGTATTTCGCGGGTGCCAAGCTCTAGTAACTCTGGGTGGGCATCAATGACTTTGCCAAAAGTCTCACCATTCATGAGCGCCTCTACTACGGCATCTTCCACTGGGTGATCTAAAGCAACATCTGCCATGGCTTTTAACAAACCAAAGCGCTCTGCAAGAGGAGAAACCGCGCCAACCACATGCAAACCATGCGGTATCAAGGTGTACTCCAACTCAAGCAATTCATTAAAGAGATTGCTCACTATATTTTGCAAACCATTCAGATCCGTCTTATCCCATACAGGCTCTGCTTTGCACAGATCAATCTCGGCTGCTTGTGCCTGAATCAGATCCCCTAAATCAATCCGCTCCTGATCTGCGTCTTTATCTAATGATCTAAAGCGCTCAATCGAGGCTTTCAAATCAGCAAGGCCGGCATATAAACCGGCTTGCGTTACTGGAGGGGTTAAATAACTAATGAGGGTTGCACCAGAGCGGCGTTTTGCAATTGCGCCCTCAGAAGGATTATTCGATGCATACAAATAAATATTGGGTAGATCATTAATTAGGCGATCTGGCCAACATGCCCCACTCATACCTGTTTGTTTGCCTGGCATGAACTCGAGGGCGCCATGGGTGCCAAAGTGGATCACTGCCGTAGCAGCAAAGTCTTCACGCAAGTAACGGTAGTAAGCAGAAAATGCATGGGTTGGTGCAAAGCCGCGCTCAAATAGCAAGCGCATTGGGTCGCCCTCATAACCAAAAGAAGGTTGAACTGAAATCAAAATATTGCCAAACTGCTTACCAAGAACAAAGATGGAGCTACCGTTCGAGAGTTGTTTACCAGGTGCTGGGCCCCATTGCGCTTCAATCTCTTTTAACCAGCGCTCACGCCTGACATGGTCATCCACCGGAATTAAGGTATGCACATTAGCATCTGCGCCATATTGCTGAGCATTACCTTTCAGAATCGAATCCCGTAACTCATCAACCGATTCTGGAACATCAACGGTGTAGCCGCGCTCTTTCATGCCAAGCAATAAGTTTTGCACCGACTGAAATACGCTTAAGTAAGCTGCACTTCCAATATTACCAGCATTCGGTGGGAAGTTAAACAGCACAATACCTACCTTACGCTCTGCGCGCTCTGAACGACGCAGATCAACTAATTTACCAACGCGTGCAGCCAACATGCCGACACGCTCAGTGCAGGTAAACATATCTTGTGGGTTATGGTCATCTGTAAATGAGCACTGCTTATGGCAGCCAGTACAAGTGGTACCTGATGCGCCAGGCCGTCCGCCATAAACCATCGGAATCGTAGAGCCATCCAACTCAGGGATAGCAACCATGATGGTGCTCTCTACCGGGAGTAAACCGCGCTCGGAACTACCCCACTGCTCTAGATTCTGAAACTCAACCGGGTGAGCAGCGATGTAAGGAATATCTAATTTAGCCAATACTTCTTCAGCAGCATGGGCGTCGTTATAAGCAGGTCCACCAACCAAAGAGAAGCCCGTTAAAGAAATCATGGCATCGATGGTTGGCTTGCCATCTTGAGTAAAGTAATCATCAATTGCGGGACGAGCATCTAGGCCAGCAGAAAATGCAGTAACTACTTGTAGGCCTTGCGCCTCTAATGCAGCAATGACCGGATCATAGTGGCCACTGTTACCGGAGACTAAGTAAGAGCGCAGCACTAAGAGCCCTACTCGGCCCCGTGCTTTGGCGTCTGGCACTACTTTTGGTAAATCACTTAAATTGCTACTCAAGCGATTTTTCATGCGGGGGTGATATACACCAGAGTCTGGATACTCTACTGGATCTAGCACCTTTGCAGTTTTACGCAAAGACTCGCGTGAGCCAGAGGCATAGCGATTAATGAGGTTAGTCATCATGTTGTACATGTTCTCTTGAGAACCGCCCAACCAGTACTGTAGTGATAAGAAATAAGCCCTGAGATCCTGAGCAGTGCCCGGCACAAAGCGCAGCATCTGCGGAATCACGCGCAGCATCTTCATTTGCTTAGCACCCGCGGTCGAGCTCTTGCTCTTGCCGTCTTTATCTTTGGCGCTCGGACGTAATTTTTTCAGCATGGCCATCAAACCACTGGCTGGCTTACTCATATCTAACTTACCAATTTTGGTGAGCTGAGTAACATCTCCTGCAGACATAGCGCAAACCATAGCATCACAATGATCACGCCTTGCTTTAAGATCATCCAAGATTGGTAAATAGTGGTCCTCAAGGAATAACATTGTGGCAATCACAATATCGCCGCTAGCAATGTCATCTCTACACTTTTGCAAACGCTCAGCATTACCAGCAAATTCACTTGCAGAGTGAATGGTTAGCGTTGCCCCTGGAATTGTCTTCTTGAGATCCTGATATGCGCGGTTTGCAGCACTATTCAGGTGAGTATCCATCGTAACCAGCACAAGCTTGATGGGCTCATGCAAGTTGGAGGATTTTGTTTTAGTCAACATTGAATAGTTTTAATTAAAAAGTCTGAATTTATCTAAATTTACTGTTCACGCTTTTTTATCTTTTTGTCTCAGATTGATTCTTAAAGAATCCTACAATACTGTCAACTAAAATTGACATCTATTTCCCTTCAAAGCTATCATTTATAGGGTAAATCCCAATAAAAAATGAATACCAGTATATTTAGATCGTCTTATCCCAATACCGTATTTTGTTGCTCTGCAATAAGTCACTTTCAGTACAAAAATTTCAAGGAATCTTAATGGCGCGCAATTACCCTTTCTCAGCAATCGTTGGGCAGGAGGATATGAAGTTAGCAATCTTGATTGC
>CAJARE010000035.1 GCA_903944255.1 uncultured beta proteobacterium | reverse complement strand
TTAGCTCTGAGTTGAGTAATCTAGTGCTACTGCTTCTGCCACTTTAATACCATCTACACCTGCTGACAAAATACCACCGGCATAACCAGCGCCCTCGCCTGCTGGATAGAGGCCTTTGATATTTAAGCTTTGATAATTAGGGCCTCGTGTAATACGCAAAGGTGAGGAAGTGCGAGTCTCTACTCCAGTAAGAACAGCATCTTTCATCGAAAAGCCTTTGATTTGCTTTTCAAAGGCTGGAATCGCTTCACGAATCGCCTCAATGGCATAGGCAGGCAAACTTTGAGCTAAATCTGTCAGATGTACGCCTGGTTTGTAAGATGGCAATACGCTGCCAAATTGGGTAGAAGGTTTGCCTTCTAAAAAATCGCCCACCAATTGACCAGGCGCTTCATAAGTGCAACCGCCCAACTCATATGCTTTTGATTCTATAGCGCGCTGAAATTCAATGCCGGCTAATGGCCCTCCAGGATAGTCTTCTGGAGTAATACCAACCACAATCCCTGCATTGGCATTACGTTCATTACGTGAGTATTGACTCATACCATTTGTAACGACCCTATTAGGCTCTGATGTTGCAGCAACTACCGTGCCTCCAGGGCACATACAAAAGCTATACACCGATCGACCATTTTTAGCATGATGAACTAACTTGTAATCAGCGGCGCCAATCAATTCATTTCCTGCATGAGGCCCCAAGCGTGCCTTATCAATGAGAGACTGAGGATGCTCAATTCGAAAGCCTACAGAAAATGGCTTTGCTTCCATAAAGACTCCTGCGTCATGCAATGCCTTGAAGGTATCGCGTGCACTATGACCCAATCCCAATATCACATGATTGGCCAGTAAAGCTGGTTGATTTTCAATTTGGATACCTGTGATTTGATCATTTTCAATATCAAACCCAATCACTTTTTGCCCGAAGCGAACTTCCCCACCAAGATCAATAATTTTCTGACGAATTTTTTCTACCACGCCCACTAAACGAAAGGTGCCAATATGGGGCTTAGCAACATAGCGAATTTCTTCTGGCGCTCCTGCAAGAATAAATTCCGCAATGACTTTGCGACCATAAAACTTTGGGTCCTTAATTTGACTATAGAGTTTGCCATCTGAAAATGTACCTGCACCGCCTTCTCCAAACTGCACATTGGATTCTGGATTCAGGACATTTTTACGCCATAAGCCCCAGGTATCTTGTGTGCGCTCACGAACTGGCTTGCCTCGCTCCAAAACAATCGGCTTAAATCCCATTTGAGCCAATACTAGTGCGGCAAAGATTCCGCATGGACCAAACCCTACTACAACTGGTCGTAAAGCCTTACCATTGGCAATTGCTTCAGGCGCCTGAGCTACAAAGTGATAGCTGGTATCTGGTGAGGGTCTGACATGGGTATCGTTGATGAAAGTCTTTAATACCCCCTCCTCATTCTTCACCGAACAATCAACGGTATAAATAAAGGACAGCGCCACATTCTTCCTGGCATCGTAGCTTCGCTTAAAGATCTCAAATGAAAGAAGGTCTTTAGCAGCTAAATGTAAACGCTTGAGGATCGCCTCCTCTAATGCTTCGGGAGGATGGCTAATCGGTAATCGTAGTTCGGTAATGCGAATCATGAGAAAGGCTTACTCAGCTTTTGCTCCTGAACTTTTCACTACAGTAGCCATGCGATCAAAGTCTTTTACCAATAATTGATTAAATTCAGCAGGATTCATATTGCCAATCTCAATTCCTTGGCGACGCATACGCTCAATAATCTCAGGCTGCTTTAAGAGCTTCGCCATTTCAGTAGAAATTTTGTTAATGACATCCTTAGGTGTGCCGGCAGGTGCAAGCAGACCAAACCAGCTATCGAATGCATAGCCCTTGACTGTATTAGCAATCGGTGGAACACCTGGTACAAAAGGGGATGGTTTCTCAGATGACACCCCAAGAAAACGGGTGCGGGAATCATTCGCAAAAGGTAATGCGGCCACATTGGCAGCAATCACTGCTTGCGCACGTCCTGCCAGCAATTCTGTAATAGCATCGCCAGTACCTTTGGTAGGAATATGCACTAAGTCAATTCCAGCCATGCTGTCAAAATAT
>CAJARE010000034.1 GCA_903944255.1 uncultured beta proteobacterium | reverse complement strand
GCAACGACTTGTCCGCGACGAAACTCCATATTGAGTCCCGACAAAATTTGACGCTCACCAGGAGCATAAGAAAAGTCGACGTCCTTAATTGCAACGATGACTTCGTCAGCGGCTTTTTTTACTTCATCGAAAGAGGGCAAATGACGACTGTTCATATCCCCTTATTATCGAGGTAAAACAGATGACCCCATTAAATACTGGTCCACTGCTTGAGCGCATTGGCGACCCTCTCGAATCGCCCAAACTACTAAGGATTGTCCGCGGCGCATATCACCTGCAGCAAATACCTTAGGAACATTGGTTTGATAAGCATTTTGACCCTCTACAGTGGCTTTTGCATTGCCACGAGCATCCTTTTCAACACCAAAAGCTTTTAATACTTGCTGGGCTGGAGATACAAAACCCATTGCTAATAGAACTAAATCAGCCTTGATCTCAAATTCAGAATTAGGCACTTCTGACATTTTTCCGTCTTTCCACTCCAAACGCACTCCAATGAGTTTCTCGACTTTGCCATTTTTTCCCTCAAAACGCTTAGTTCCCACTGACCAATCACGCTCACAACCCTCCTCATGAGATGAAGAGGTGCGTAACTTCGTTGGCCAATAGGGCCAAACTAAGGGCTTATTCTCTTCTTCTGGTGGCTGTGGCAATAATTCAAACTGAGTAATCTGTTTAGCACCATGACGATTAGATGTGCCAACACAATCTGACCCAGTATCGCCACCACCAATAACAACTACATGTTTATCGCTTGCGCGAATTTCGTTTTTAAAATCGCCGGCATTTTCTTTATTCTGGGGAATCAAAAATTCCAACGCATAGTGAACGCCTGCTAACTCGCGACCAGGAACAGGTAAATCACGCGGCTGCTCAGCACCACCGGTAATAACAACGGCATCAAAATCCTTCATCAACTGATCTGGAGAAATCGTCTTGGTAGCATAGTTTTTAACTTCTGCACCAATCGCCTCTTTGCCAATAAATACACCCGTTTCAAATTTCACACCTTCGGCTTGCATTTGCTCAACTCGACGATCAATCAACCATTTTTCCATTTTGAAATCAGGAATACCGTAACGTAGAAGACCACCAACACGATCATTCTTTTCAAATACAGTAATGTCATGGCCAACACGCGCCAATTGCTGTGCTGCTGCCATCCCAGCAGGGCCGCCGCCAACAACAGCTACTTTTTTGCCAGTCTTGACTTTTGATGGCTGGGGCTTAACCCAACCGTTTTCCCAACCCTTATCGATAATCGCATGCTCAATTGACTTAATACCAACCGGTGCACGGTTAATGCCCAAAGTACAAGCAGCTTCACATGGTGCTGGGCAAATACGGCCCGTAAACTCTGGGAAGTTATTGGTGGAATGCAAAACCTCTAAAGCATTTTTCCAGTCATTATGGAAAACTAAATCATTGAAATCTGGAATGATATTATTGACTGGGCAGCCGTTATTACAAAACGGAATACCACAGTCCATACAACGCGCACCCTGAATTTTTGCTTCTTCATCGGTGAGTGCTGCGACAAATTCCTTGTAATGATGGAGGCGTTTAATAGGCGCTTCGTATGTTTCATCAACGCGCTCAAACTCCATAAATCCAGTGACCTTACCCATATTTAATCCTTAGTATCTTTTCTTAATATCTACGTTCATTAAGCAGCAACCGTTTTCTTCTGTGACTTTTCCCACAGTTCGCCCAAAGCGCGCTTGTACTCAGTTGGAAGCACTTTCACAAAACGAGTGCGGGCATTTTCCCAATCGGCCAAAAGCGCTTTAGCACGCTCCGATCCGGTGTAACGGAAATGACGCTCAATTAAGCCCTTCAAAATTTGCTCGTCGGTTAAACGCTCACCACCGTCTTTCACATCAACCGGGGCGTGCCAAGCAGACTGAGGAATCTTGGCGACTTGCTCCGCAGAAGGCAGTACTTTTTCTAAAGTTGCCATACTGGTATTGCAACGCTTATCAAACATACCGTCTTCGTCGTAAACATAAGCAATACCGCCACTCATACCCGCAGCAAAATTGCGGCCTGTTGTTCCAAGCACCACTACAGTTCCGCCGGTCATATATTCGCAACCATGGTCACCAGTACCTTCTACCACGGTAGTAGCACCTGAATTACGAACTGCAAAACGCTCTCCTGCAACACCATTAAAGAAGGCTTCTCCTGCTATTGCACCGTAAAGAACGGTATTACCAACGATGATATTTTTTGCAGTATCGCCACGGAACTCATGTGGTGCGCGCACAATGACGCGACCGCCAGAGATGCCCTTGCCAACATAGTCATTGCCATCACCCACTAAGTCCAGGGTAATGCCATGTGCCAAGAAGGCAGCAAAGCTTTGTCCAGCAGTACCATTTAATTGAATATGAATCGTGTCATCAGGCAAGCCTGCATGACCATAGCGCTGAGCAACCTCACCAGAAAGCATAGCGCCGACAGTACGATTTACATTCTTGACCGGAACAATGAAAGAAACTTTTTCACCACGCTCTAAAGCGGGCTCGCTCTTCTCAATCAAGATATTATCGAGCGCACTACCCAAGCCATGATCTTGTGTGAGGACTTGATAGCGTGGAACGTCGCTTGTAACTTGTGGCTCAGCAAAGATTTTGCTGAAATCTAAGCCGTGAACTTTCCAGTTATCAATGCCTTTACGGGTATCTAAGAAATCAACACGACCAATCAAGTCATCAAACTTACGAATACCGAGCTGCGCCATGATCTCACGGGCTTCTTCTGCAACAAAGAAAAAGAAATTCACCACATGCTCTGGCTTTCCAGAGAACTTCTTCCGTAACTCTGGATCTTGAGTAGCAACACCTACGGGACAGGTATTTAAATGACACTTGCGCATCATGATGCAACCCTCGACAACCAATGGGGCGGTCGCAAATCCAAATTCATCAGCGCCTAACAATGCGCCAATCACGACATCGCGACCAGTCTTCATTTGACCGTCAGCTTGTACCCGAATACGACTGCGCAAACCATTGAGGACTAGCGTTTGCTGTGTTTCAGCCAAACCGAGTTCCCAAGGCGAACCAGCATGCTTAATTGAAGAGAGTGGTGATGCGCCAGTACCACCATCATGACCAGCAATCACCACGTGGTCTGCTTTTGCTTTAGCAACACCAGCAGCAACTGTTCCAACACCCACTTCAGATACCAACTTCACAGAAACGTCTGCTTTAGGATTGACGTTCTTCAAATCATGAATTAACTGAGCAATATCCTCAATCGAATAAATATCATGATGTGGTGGTGGAGAAATTAATCCAACTCCTGGCACAGAAAAACGTAATTTACCGATATAGTCAGAAACTTTTCCGCCTGG
>CAJARE010000033.1 GCA_903944255.1 uncultured beta proteobacterium | reverse complement strand
TGGTGGGCTTACCCCGATTTGTAAATCAACGTAAAGGTCAGGCTAATGCGCTAATGGTCGGCGGATCAGTGATGGTGGGTGCGGCCATTACCAACAAAAGTCCTATAACGATGTCAGATGTCACTCCCATCGCATCTCTGACTGAAGAAGCTGGAATCATCGTGGTTCCAACCGATGGAAAAATTAAAACTTGGAAAGAGTTTGAGGAGGCTATCAAAGCTAATCCCAAGGCAGTCTCTGTAGCTGGTGGCAGCGCCGGTGGCACCGATCATCAATTATTGGGATTAATTATCAAAGCGCTAGGTAAAAATCCACGCGAGGCAGCTTATGTTGCTTTTGCAGGCGGTGGCCCAGCAAATGCTGCGATTCTAGGTGGTCAGGTTACGGCGGGGATTTCTGGCTATTCTGAGTTTGCCGAGCAAATTAAGGCGGGTAAGATGCGAGCTCTCGCCGTATCCGGAAATAAGCGTATTCCGGGCGTTGATGTTCCTACTCTCAAAGAGCTTGGTGTAAATGTGACTGCTGCCAATTGGCGTGGAGTGTTTGGTGCGCCAGGTATTAATGCTGCACAAAAAGCTGCATTAGTAGAGTTGGTTACGAAGATGCACGACACCAAGGGTTGGGCAGAAACTTTAGAGAAAAGAAAGTGGTCTGATGCTTTTCTTGCGGGTGCGGCATTTGATGCTCAGTTGAAAAAGTACATTACTGAAACAGAAACAGTTCTCAAAGAATTAGGCCTTGCATGAGTACTCGCCTGATTGCCAGCTTTTTGCTGGTATTTTGCGCAGTGGCTATCTGGCAAGTATTCAGAATTCCGGAATCAACTATCCAATCTGAGGTAGGGCCAATCTTGGCCCCCTCCATTTTGGTTGCCTTACTGTCTTTATTGGGTGTTTTTTACTTATTCACTACTATCAGTAATAAGGCCCCAGATTGCACTCATCAAGAGGAAGATCGTCCTCTAAAAGGAGGGTCAAAGCGTGTTTTGTATATGCTTAGCGGCGGCCTTGCATTTATTGCGTTTGCCAAGGTGATTGGCTTTTTAATTCCTGCTGCATTGTGCGGCCTGGGTGTATCAATGGCATTTGATGCCAAGTTCAATCTAAAAACACTGCTGATGGTATTTGGCATCGCGGGCGCATTTTGGATATTATTTTCAGCGATTTTAGGGGTAGATTTAGGCCCAATCGTTCAGCTTCCTTTTTAAGTAAAGATCACTATGAGTTCTTTTGATTCCTTGATGCAAGGATTTGCTGTTGCCTTGGAGCCCATGACATTGTTGTATGGGTTCATAGGATGCTTAGTAGGCACCTTAGTTGGAGTGCTCCCTGGAATAGGGCCAGCGCTCACGATCGCCCTTTTACTGCCATTAACTTTTAAGGTGCCAGCCACCGCCATTTTTGTTTTATTCGCAGGCATCTATTACGGCGCCATGTATGGAGGCTCTACTACCTCTATTTTGCTTAATACTCCAGGTGAGTCTGCAACGATTGTGACTTCGCTTGAAGGCAATAAGATGGCGCGCCGCGGAAGAGCAGGGCCTGCTCTTGCGACCGCTGCAATAGGGAGCTTTGTTGCGGGAACAATTGGAACAATTGCCTTAACTTTCTTTGCGCCTTGGGTAGTTGATGCTGCATTGGCATTTGGTCCTGCTGAGTACTTTAGTTTGATGTTGATGGCCCTGGTAACAGTATCTGCTGTGCTAGGCAGCTCAGCGCTTCGCGGTCTGATTTCTTTAGTAGCAGGTCTTTTATTTGGTTTGGTGGGCATCGATCTGCAAACAGGTCAACCCCGTTTTACATTTGGCCAACCAGAATTTTTAGATGGAATTGAAGTGACGATTGTCGCAGTAGGTTTATTTGCTATTGGTGAAGCCCTCTTTTTGGCATGGCAAGGTAAGGAAAATAAAAAGACAGACGTCCTGGCGGTATCGGGTAGCTTGTGGCTTTCAAAAGAAGATTTTGCGAGATCTTGGAAGGCTTGGATCAGAGGTAGTCTGTTTGGATTTCCTATTGGAGCAATGCCTGCAGGTGGTGCTGAGTTACCCACATTACTTTCTTACTATACGGAAAAGAAACTCTCAAAGAAGCCCGAGGAGTTTGGTCATGGGGCGATTGAAGGTGTGGCGGGTCCAGAGGCAGCTAACAATGCTGCTGCAGCTGGTGTATTGATGCCTTTATTAACCCTTGGTATTCCTACATCAGCTACTGCTGCGATTATTTTATCGGCCTTCGAGTCTTACGGAATTCAGGTAGGCCCGACTCATTTTACGCAGCAAAGTAGTTTAGTTTGGACGCTGATTGCTAGTCTTTACATTGGCAATGTTATTTTGTTGGTTCTGAATTTGCCTTTAGTTGGATTATGGGTAAAGCTTTTAAAGATTCCTCCGCAATGGCTCTATGCAGGCATTGTGGTCATATCCGTTGCAGGAGTATATGGATCATCGAATTCAGTATTTGATGTGGGCCTACTATTTTTCTTTGGGATTATTGGGTTTGGCATGCGCCGCTTTGATTTTCCAGCCGCCCCTTTAATTATTGGTTTAATTTTAGGTCCGATGGCAGAGCAATCGATGAGACAAGCGCTGACAATTAGTCAAGGCGAATGGAGTACATTTTTTACTAGACCGATCTCGGGTACTTTAATGGCGATCTCAATTGCCCTTTTGCTGGTTCCAAATATAGTCCGCTTGATTCGTAGCCGAAAGTCAGTTTAGATCAATCCCATTGATCCAATAATGGCGCCAAGCACGATTAAGTACAGTGGGTGCCAGCGGGTATAGGTGGTGAATAAGATTGTGAAGATCGTTAAAACATAGGCTGCCACGCCGTGAATGATTTGTAGGGCAATTTCCCACGCAGAGGATAGGACTAGTCCAATTGCCAGAGCC
>CAJARE010000032.1 GCA_903944255.1 uncultured beta proteobacterium | reverse complement strand
TGATGGGTTTGATCTGTCGTGTGTCATGGCTCGAGAAGATGCCCGTGATGCCTTTGTTTCTAATGACTACGCTAGCCTAGCAGACCTTCCCCAAGGGGCCATTGTTGGTACTTCTAGCTTGCGCCGTGAGTCAGTTATCCGGGCCAAGTTCCCCCACCTCGTGATCGAACCCTTAAGGGGTAATTTAGATACCCGCATGGGTAAGCTTGATCGCGGCGAGTATCAAGCCATTATTTTGGCTGCCGCAGGTTTAAAGCGCCTAGGCCTAGAGAGTCGTATTCGGGCTTTTTTACCCTATGATCCATACACACCAGCGGCCGGCCAAGGGGCACTCGGCATTGAGACCTTAAGTGCGCATCCCAATATCAAACAATGGCTAGCGCCATTAAATGACCTACCGACCTTATTTGCCGTTAGTGCCGAGCGGATGGTCTCTCGTCAGTTAGGCGGCTCCTGTGAAGTGCCCTTGGCAGCGCATGCCGTTTGGGAAAAAGACCACATGCACATCCGCTCCTTTGTGGCTAGTACCGATGGTAAAGCGATTTGCCTTGCCAGTGGCAGCGCCCCAGTTCAGTCCATTGCACAGGCCGAAGCTTTGGGCTTATTAGTTGCTCAAGATTTACTTGCTCAAGGTGCGGCAGAGTTGATTCCGAAGATTCCAAAACAATAACTCATCAGATCAGCATGAGTGCTAAAACGATCGTCGTCACTAGACCTAGCGGCCAAGCTCGTCAACTCATTGAAGTACTCATGCAGGCGATTGAGAAAAGCGGCGTTGCGAAGCGGAGTCTTCCAGAAATTATTTCTTTACCGTTGTTGACCATAGTACCTAAGACGGAAGCAGCTTTAGCCGATCACATTTCATCTGCTTTGCAAGACACTGATCTAGCTATCTTTGTTAGCCCAAATGCGATTGAGAGTGTGATGCGCTTATTAGAGCGAGATTGGCAAGATTTTTCAAAAAAGATTATTCCTATTGGGGTAATGGGCGGAAGCAGTAAGCTTGCCTTACAACATCATGGTGTTGGAGTAGAAACCAAACCAACGCCCATCATCATTCCAGAAAATAATGCACACTGGGATTCAGAGGGTTTATGGCAAGAATTACAAAAACTCGGATGGGATTGGCAGGGTAAGAAAGTTGTTATTTTTAAAGGCGAGGGTGGACGCGATTGGCTCGCTGATACGCTGAAAAAGGCAGGCGCTACAGTTGAAGGGATCTCAACTTATACCCGCGTTCCTTTGGATATTGATAATCCTGTATGGCAATCGATTCACGATATGGATTTTTCTAAATCCCTATGGCTTTTGACATCCTCTGAAGCAGTACGCTACTTAGGTAAGGTGATTGAAGTTCAATTTACTTATGACTTGAGCAGTGCAAGCGCCATTTGCCCACATCATAATATTGCAGATGCTGCAGAGCTGATTGGCTTTGGTGAGGTCTTTACTACAGAGTCTGGGGATGAAGCTTTAATCAAAACTACTTTAGCTTGGTTAACACTCTAAGCTATCGAATATTGCAGTAACTCAGGCAGGAAAATTTCATTGACGAGGATTGGATGACCCTTCAGGCTATAAAGTGTCCGTCGCGCCCATAAGGGTGAGCTCAGTCCAGTTAGATATTGGGAGCATTTTTTCCATAAGGCACTACTCTTATCTAAGCGGGCAATATCACGTGGGCACTTTGGCTTTGAGTGCTTTCGGGTTTTAGCAAAAAGTACGGCGCCTAGCGGCTTTTTACCTAATCGCAAAATGGCATGATTACTACCACTTGAGCTAAAGGTAGGTATCACGCTATGCGCAATAACTAAAGGAACATTGTTTACACATAGCAAAACCTCACGCACACGACAACGTCTAATGCGGAAATGAAAATAACGACTTTCGTCATTATTTAAGGATTGAGGGTAATCGCGCAAAACTTGTACTTCTAGTTTTTGACCAATTGCCTTCTCAATTTTTTGAGTAAGTGATCCAGTATCACTAAGCCAAGGCTGCCACTTGCGTGGCGCTCGATGAATCTTCCCGGAACCGACTCGATTCCATGCAGAACGGAGACGATTGCGGGGATTCATTTTTAGCTACCGCTAAAGTTTCTGCGTTGGCCGCCAGATTTTGGCTTAGCAAAACGTGGGCCTGCCGGACG
>CAJARE010000031.1 GCA_903944255.1 uncultured beta proteobacterium | reverse complement strand
TCCAATCAATGGCAAATTTACTGGGCCACAGCGTGCCCTATACAACATTACCTTAGCAGCTCAAGAAGCGGCGGTAGCCATGACTAAGCCGGGTAATACCTTTATGCAACCACATGAAGCAGCACTTCGAGTGTTAACTCAAGGCCTGCTGGACGAAAAATTACTGAAGCTTGCTGACTATGGCAGCCTTGAGAGTGCGATAGAAGCGGGTGCTTATCGCCGTTTTTACATGCATAGAACTTCTCACTGGTTAGGGATGGATGTTCATGATGTAGGTTCTTATCGTGAGCCTATTGAAAATATCAGTAAAGAAGAAAAGCCTTGGCGCATTCTGAAAAGTGGCATGGTCATTACTGTTGAGCCCGGTTTATATATCAGACCGGCTGATGATGTCGATGAAGCCTTTTGGAATATTGGTATCCGAATTGAAGACGATGCGGTCCTCAATGATTCTGGATGTGAATTGATTTCTCGAGGTGTACCAGTCAATGCAGATGAAATTGAAGCACTCATGAAATCCTAAGATGAATACAGGCAGCAGTGATATTGTGATTCAAGGCGGGGGTCCAGTAGGCCTCGCTTGTGCCGCCTGGTATCTACAAAAATTTCCAGAAGCAAAAATCACCCTCCTAGATCGCAATCCGATCGATGATGCTGATTTAGCGAACGCAGATAGTCGTGGAATTGCGCTTTCTCATGGCAGCAAAATCTTACTCGATACGATTCAGGCTTGGCCGACCGATTGTGCCGATATTCACCGGGTCCATGTTTCTCAAGCAGGCCGATTTGGGCGTGCCCTGATGACTCGTGAGGAGCTCAATCAAGATGCATTGGGACACATTGTTCGCTATCGTGACATTCATTTAGCACTGCGAAAAGCACTGAGGGCAATACAAGCAAGTAGTCCCAACTTTATTTGGCAACATATCAAGGGTGATGACTCGGAAGCCAATATCACCGCTCAATGCATCGTGCATGCTGAGGGTGGTCTATTTAAAACACAAGAGTGGGTAGAGTCAGGTCGCGATTATGGGCAATCTGCATTAGTGGGGTTGGTGGAAGTCGAAAATGCAGTGCCTCACCAAGCCTGGGAACGCTTTACTGCCGAGGGTCCTCTCGCAGTATTACCAAGCCACTATGGCCATCATATTTTAAATCTCGTATGGTGCGGCTCTCCCGAATCCTCACAAGATCGCTTGCAGTTAAGTGATAGCGAATTTTTAGAGAGTTTGCAAGATGCATTTGGTTCAAGGATTGGGCGTTTTTTGAAAATTCAAGATCGACGTCTTTATGAATTGGGCTTGAACTACCGCAAGCAAATTACTAAAGATAATGAAGTGTGGATTGGTAATGCTGCGCAGACTTTGCATCCCGTTGCAGGGCAGGGTCTGAATTTAGGTTTAAGAGATGCATTTCTCTTGGCCGAAAAATTAGCCGGTGTATTTGCAAATACGCCCGAAGGCCCCAGCGCAACAGAAATCCAAAATGCACTTGAAGATTACGCCCAAAGTAGAAAAGTGGATCGCACCACAACCATTGGCCTAACTGACTTTATGGCCAGAGTCTTTACTTCTAACTTAGCACCTGTAGTCCTGGCCCGTGGATTAGCCTTATCGGCCCTTCAGTGGCTCCCCCCAGCAAAGACTGCCTTAGCTCGCCAGATGATGTTTGGCAGGCGCTAAGCGGCTTAAATCCAATACAAAAGAAGATTACAGTCAATTTGACTTGTGCTCTGTAATCTGCCTAATTTTTAGGCAGATTTAGTCCTGACTGTGCTAAAGTGTCATGCTCTTCACGCACAACAAAGTCGCTCTAAACCCAAACCCCTTCAAAATGCAGATTGGTCCACACCTCCTCGCAAATCGACTCTTTGTTGCCCCTATGGCTGGCGTAACAGACCGCCCCTTTAGACAACTATGTAAGCAGTTAGGTGCTGGATACGCTGTCTCAGAAATGGTTGCCTCCAATGCTCTACTTTGGAAAAGCGTTAAAACTCAACGTCGCGCGAATCACGAAGGAGAATTTAAACCGATCGCCGTTCAAATCGCCGGTGCAGATCCTGCAATGATGGCAGCGGCGGCTAAATTAAACGTAGATCATGGCGCGCAAATTATTGATATCAATATGGGATGCCCTGCAAAGAAAGTTTGCAATGTTGCTGCAGGGTCGGCGCTACTTCGAAATGAGGCACTAGTACAAAAAATACTAGAGGTTATAGTCAAAGCGGTTGGCGTTGGACCAGATGCTGTACCGGTAACATTAAAGATTCGTACCGGCTGGGATCGTGAGCATAAAAATGCAATTGATATCGCCAAGATTGCAGAAAAATCTGGCATTTCTATGCTGACCGTTCATGGTCGTACCAAGGCTGATCTCTACCATGGTGAGGCTGAATACGAAACGATTACTGCGGTTAAAAATAGCGTCTCAATACCAGTGGTAGCTAACGGCGACATCACAAGCCCAGAAAAAGCAGAGTTCGTCCTTCAAACTACTGGCGCTGATGCCATCATGGTTGGTCGTGCTGCCCAGGGTCGACCTTGGATCTTCCGTGAGATCAATCACTATTTAGAAACTGGTAGAAAACTACCGAATCCTGAAATCAATGAGATTCAGGGGATCATGAATGCGCACCTACTGGATCATTATGAGTTCTATGGCGAACATATTGGTCTACGTACTGCCCGCAAACATATTGGCTGGTACTGTAAAGGCTTAAGAGATTCACATGCATTTCGTCAGCGCATGAATACAGCAGATGATTGCAAGACTCAATTACAGATGGTCAATGATTATTTTGATGAAATGAAATCACACTCTGATCGTTTACTCTTTTTAGAAGCAGCCTAATTATTTTTTAGCATTGATAGACTTTATGAACAATAAACACCCCATTACCGAATGTATTGAGACTCAGCTACAAGGCTATCTGAACGACCTCAAAGGCACGCGACCTAACGATATTTATCAAATGGTTTTGGCGGTGGTTGAAAAGCCCATGTTAGAGCTCGTCATGCAACACGCCAAACAGAATCAATCATTGGCCGCCCAATACCTTGGTATTAACCGTAATACTCTTCATAAGAAATTGGTTGAACATCAACTTCTCAGGTAGTCTAAAAAATATCCTTACATTTAATCCTTATTCTGATTCCTAATTCTCAATGATCCGTTCAGCCCTTCTCTCTGTTTCCGATAAAAATGGTATTGTGCCTTTTGCAAAAGCACTTCATGAGCAAGGCATTAAGCTGATCTCGACCGGTGGGACTGCAAAACTTTTAGCGGAAAATCACCTACCCGTAGTCGAAGTATCTTCATTAACTAAGTTTCCAGAGATGTTAGATGGCCGTGTCAAAACCTTGCATCCGATGGTGCATGGCGCTTTATTAGCGCGCAGAGATTTTCCTGAACATATGGCTGCCTTAAAAGAGTATGGCATCGATACGATTGATATGCTCGTCATCAATCTCTATCCATTCAATGAGACCGTTGCCCGCGAAAACTGCTCGTTTGAAGATGCCGTAGAAAATATTGATATTGGTGGCCCAGCGATGCTCCGTGCGGCTGCGAAGAACCATCAAGATGTCACTGTATTAATTTCTCCCGATGATT
>CAJARE010000030.1 GCA_903944255.1 uncultured beta proteobacterium | reverse complement strand
TCACAGGGGGATTGCGCTATAAAAGTACTGTTGCCGCACAATAATCCAAAACAAGTTACGGTTTCAAAAATAATGACAGCGAACCCTCTAACTGTGATGCCATCTAATTCATTAGAGGAATGTATGGCAATCATGGTTCACAAACATATCAGGCACTTACCTGTAATGGAAAACAATAAAGTCGTTGGAGTGATTTCTGTTGGAGATCTAGTAAAAAGTATTATTGAGCTTCAAGGTAGTCAAATCAAGTTTTTAGAAACCTATATTAATGGCCATGGTGTTTAGCCTTTATAAGAGATTAATCCTTGCGCCGATTCAATTTAGCTCTGGACCACCAATAAAGATCAAAACCGCCTTCGGGTGGTTTTTTCATTTAGACCTTTATGTTTAATGTACTCCCTTCATATAATGACTTTTTAAACGATATTTAGTGGAATAGCCATGTTCAACTTTTCTAAGTTAGATATTCCGGTCATTCAGGCGCCTATGGCTGGCGGCATTAATAATCCAAGGCTTGCTTCAGAAGTTTCCAATGCTGGTGGTGTTGGTAGTTTTGGTTTCTCTTACAGTACGCCACAAAAAATCAGTGAAGATTTAGCGGCTACGAAAGCGTTAACAAATGGCCCCATTAACGCTAACTTTTTTGTGTTCAGTCCAGTTGATTTACCAGCACAAGCCATTCAAGAAAAAGCCATTCAAGCAATAAAAAATTTACCGATTGAAAGTGACTATTCAGTTTCGATACCTCAGGCCCCATTTTATCCTGATATTGAGGAGCAACTGAATCCTGTATGGAAGCATTGCCCGGCAATCTTAACTTTTCATTTTGGCATTCCGTCGCTGAGCATCATTGAAAAGGCACATTCCTTAGGAATTGCTATTGGCATTACCGCGACAAGCCTTAAAGAGGCAAAGGCAGTTGAAAAAGCCGGTGCTGATTTTATTGTGGCTCAAGGCATTGAGGCTGGCGGACATCGTGGCATGTTTAATCCTGATGAAGTGGATGAAAAATTAAGTACGATTGATTTAACTAAGTTATTAGTTGGTGGGTGCTCAATTCCTGTTGTTGCGGCAGGCGCAATAATGGATGGAGCAGATATAGCGAATGCTTTGAAG
The DNA here is from genome assembly GCA_903944255.1 of uncultured beta proteobacterium. GTDB lineage: Bacteria > Pseudomonadota > Gammaproteobacteria > Burkholderiales > Burkholderiaceae > Polynucleobacter. The sequence goes on along the minus strand of CAJARE010000030.1, from coordinate 4,576 downwards.
TCTGGCGCTGTTGCTGCTCAATTGGGAACGGCCTTTTTGTGCTGTGAGGAGTCAAGTGCTTCACCTGCCCATAAAGAGTATTTGCTTCATCACCATAGTCGAGGTTCGGTATTTACGAGAGGATTTTCAGGAAGACCTGCTCGAGGTATAGACAACGAATTTATTCAATTGATGGATGGCAAAATAGTTTTGCCTTTTCCAATACAAAATACGATGACAGCATCGCTAAGACAAGTAGCAGGAAAAACCAACAATGGCGAATATCAAAGTTTATGGGCTGGACAAGACTATTCAAGAACAAGAAAGCTCAATGCTCAGAATCTGATGTTGGTCTTAAAAGAGGAGCTTTTGATTGCTCTTAGCTGAAATACGATCAGACATTCTTGTGCCTTGTTGACTCCACCCTAATCTATCAAGAGACGCTAAAACCTAGTGGTAACAGAAAAAGCTAGCGCAACACCTGTTTGATAATTTGTGCTGTAGGGCGTTGCACCATTCACATCTGTCACAGATAGTCTTCCGCCGACATTGGCTGCTAGATATAAATTAGCATTAGTGCTTCGATCTATTGAGTAGCTCAAGCGAGTGAAGACTGGAATAAAAGTGTTTTGACCAATGCCGTTGGGTGTGTAATTTGAATTGCTTAATCTAAAGCGATAGGATCTGTAAGCTGCGCCTCCAGCAAGGCTCCATTTATTTGCTAATGCATAAGAGAGCTCAAGTCCAGCGCCACCGGAAGGCCCTGCTGGCAGAGGATTATTTAGGGTCCACTTATCATTGATCTTCCAGTTGATTAAAAGGAAAGGAAAGACCCTTGTTTTATCAACTTGACGAAATACGCCCGTACCTAAACCAATGGTCAAATTATCGGAGTATCTCTTGGCAGCACTAGCAATGGCACCATAGGTAGCAGATCCCGCCGTTCCAACGCCATTTTCAGCAACCCAATCAACAGTCGGTGCAAATCCAGCACTCCAGCCTGCATCAAGCTTTTGAAAATAGCTTAGTCCTATGCCAGGGCTTTGAATTCCCTTCCATGGAGTTTTATTTCCATAGCCACTGGGATTGCTCCAAGACCAATCTTGATAGCCATCTCGCAAATTTAGTCCAATGCTTGAATTCACATCGAGTTGGTAGCGATTACTTAGATTTACATTAGCATCTTGCCAATTAAAGCTGCCACCTGAACTAATGTTGGTATTAAATTGGTTAATCGCATTGACATTTAAAGAAGTAATGACTGAACCAACAGGAAGATTTTGTGGCCCAAAGTTTTGGGCAAGTGCCATAGGCGTGCTTAAGATTGCCGCTACAAAAAATAGTTTATGGTGAATTGAGATTTTCATGCCTTTGAACTTTCAGGGTGGCGAGTCTATTCAATATTAAAGGAAATTCAAAAGAGGATTTACCCCTCAATTTGCCTTGGGTAATCGATTTGATGGAGGTCTTGGCCAATTCCTGCCCGTGCCATCAAGAAAGACCAAAAACCACCTTCGGGCAGCTTTTTCATTTGGTATTAGCTCGGCTAAATGCCATTAGTCTTGGATGCCCCTCCAGGAGCGCCCCTTAAAAGGACCCATTTGGAGGTTTAGTTCTTATGATGTAGTTTAAAAAAACATTCATAGTAATCTTTAGTACTATCTAGATCATGGAAGTAGCCAACCAAATCTTTTTTGTTGTTTTTGCCCTCATTACCTTTGCTATTTTGCTGAGCGCAATTCCACAATTTCAGACTAAAAGGTCGGACTGGCCCAGTATCTATTGGCCATTAAGTATCAGTTTTTACACCCTTAGTTGCCTAAGCTTTGGGATTGCCTTATGGGTTAATAAGTTTCTCTTAACGATAGCCAATACCTCGTTATTAATGTCGTCCTTAGCCCTGGTATTTTTATACCGCTCTTGGGGCGAAAAGCCGTTTAATAAAATACAAACCCTACTGATTTGGTTAATCCCTCTAGGCGTTGCTATTCTGTATGAGCCATTAAGAGTGACCCCAGACACATTTCTTCAGCGAGTTGCCTTGATAACAATTACTCAGGAAATCTTGGTGACGTGGCAATTATGGGAATTAATAAAATTTTATAAAAAAGATCGCTCAAGGGGTGTGAGCTGGCTTATCTTTTTAACCATGTTCACTCTGATAGGTAATATCTTCAGGACTTATCGGATTTTGACTGGCGACGGCCCAACCAATATCTTCCTCTATACCGAAGATGCCTTTGCCCTAGGGCTCAGATGGATTACCTACGCATCTAACATCATGACTTTTGTCGCGCTGGGAATGGTTTATCTTCAAAAACAGCTCACTAAAGAAAATGAAATTGCCAGCTCTTTAATTAGCACGAAAATAGAAAATGAAAAAATTACCGAGCTCTTAAAAGAAAAAGAGCGACTGATCTACGGCCTGATGAAGGCCAATAAGACCGCAGCTACTGGCGCGCTGTCTGCATCGATTGCTCACGAACTCAATCAACCTCTTGGCGCTTCAAACCTCAATATCCAATTTCTGAAAATGAAATTGGAAAAAGGGGTACTCAATCCAGAGCTAGGTAAAGAGATTTTAGATTCTCTAGAAGAGGACAATAAGAGAGCAGCCACGATTGTTAAATCGCTCAGATCTATTTTTACCGATGCTGATTCAAATACCGAAGAGGTTCGGTTGGGTAGCTTGATTGATAAAGTATTGGATATTGTTAAGCCAGAGCTAAAGTCGAAGAATATCCAAATTCAATTGCGAGTCGATGATAAATTACTGATTCGAGTCAATCCTTCTGAAATCGAGCAAGTCATATTAAATCTACTGAATAACGCAATTCAGGCTTTGGCTAATTCAGGAACGCTCCAGCGTCGTATTACTGTAGAGGCCATTAAAACAGGTAAGTCAGTTCAATTAAGCGTTTCTGATAATGGCACTGGCGTTGTCTTTGAGTTTAAGTCCCACCTCTTTGAGCTCTTGAGCACAACCAAGCAGACGGGAATGGGCCTAGGTCTATGGCTTTGTAAGCATATTGTCACTAGATATGGTGGTTCAATCCATTATGAGGATGCGCTTGGCGGTGGCGCAAAGTTTGTAATTGAATTGCCATCTAGTTAGCCCCTTAGCTAATTGACTAGAGTCTCCACGGAAGAGACTATAGAGGCCTATATTTGTTCAGGCTCTTATGAACTTAGCAGAAATACAATCTTTTAGGCAAATCGGTAGGCGTCTTCGTAATGCTCGAGAGGCTCATGGGCTGACCTTGCCTGCAGTTGCCGGCACTTGTGGCTTAGCAATTTCAGAGTTGGTTCGTATTGAAAATGGTGAATTGCTTGGATTCAAACAAGTACCACAAAATACTTTAAGTAATGCCGAGATTTATGCAAAAGCATTAGATGTTGAATTGGGTGATGCGGGGAGACAGTATTCTGGGAGCACAACAATAAACGCTCAAAGCGAGGATGTATTTATCCCAGTCTTTTTAAGAAAAAAATAATTATTTCGGCTTGTCCGCTCCTACGGGCTTGACCACTTTGAGTGAAAACTTAAAGTGGTTTTTTATTTCCAAAATACCATTCGTACTATTTTCTAATAAGCCCCGAGTGGTGACGCAGATCTCTCAAGAATGAGGTAGAGTTTGCTGTCTGCTAAATCTATTTATATAAATCGGGGGCTTTTAAATGAAATGGCTATTAAGCATCTGTGCCTTGGCTTGCTTTAACCATGCTGCTGCCCAAACCATGACCCCCATTCTCATAGAGGCTGATGTTGGTAGAGAGTCTGGAGTCTTTTCCAAATCCCCAGTTGTTCAAAGGGCAATTCTTCTGAAGCCTTCAACTCCATCAGATACAGCCTTAATGTTTTATCGCGGCTGGTCTGGTATTGCTAATATCAAGACAGAAAATGATTGGAAAAGAAACCTAAACTACTTACAGAACAATACCGATCTGTTTGCTCAGGCGGGCATAGCCTTGGTTGTGATGGATTGCCCAAGCGATGAAAATCGAATTGCTCCAGGAAATACTCCGCTAGCTTGTAATGATGACTATCGCTCTTCTGTGAAACATGCCGATGATGTCAAAAAGATCATGGCGGTGTTAAAAGAAAAGTATGGAATAACTCAGTTTTATATCATGGGTCACAGCTACGGAACAATTTCATCAAAATGGCTTGCTAAAAATTTAGGAACTGAAATTCAAGGTAGTATCCATTCAGCTGCACAGACGGTAGCAAGCCCACGAATGCGCACCTATGGCTACTCTGCTGAGTCTTTTGACATGGGTTCATTAAAAGCCCCAGTTCTTAATATTCATCATGGCGATGATCAATGTATCTACACCCCATACTCAACTGTCTTGGGATATTCAAAAAATAATTTAATAACAGTAAAAGGCGGCATCCCCAATGGTGATGTATGCGGCGGCGGAAACTATCATTCTTTTGAGGGTCGGGAGGAGGTTTCTTCAAGGGCAATTATTCAGTGGATTAAAACGGGTCAAGTTCAATCTAGTGTTGGGGAATAGCCTCCACAAGGACCAAGCGTCTTGAGGCCCTCGTCGATTTTGGCCCAGGCCACGAAAAAAACATCAAAATCACCTT
>CAJARE010000029.1 GCA_903944255.1 uncultured beta proteobacterium | reverse complement strand
ATATATGCAGTATCAGTATCTTCACTTAACCTAGCAATCGCTTGAGCACTACCAAAGTCCAAGCTATTAGCTGGTTGAATCGCCACTTCATGGCCAAGCTCTTTGAGCCCATCAATAATGCTTTGTGGCATTGCTGCTTCAACAGTTAACTTACCTAAGTCATCAATACGCCAGCGCGGAGCATCAGAACAGGCTTGTGGATTGAGATGTTCATCCACAAAGCGCATCACAAATTGAATATGACCTTGAGGTTGCATATTGCCCCCCATCACACCAAAAGCCATGGCAGGCTGATTACCTTTAGTTAAGAAAGCAGGAATAATAGTGTGGAAGGGGCGCTTACCAGGAGCAACTTGATTGGGATGGCCATCCACTAGGCTAAAGCTCATGCCGCGATTATGAAAAGCGATACCACCAGGTGCGACCACTCCAGAACCAAATCCTTTAAAGTTCGACTGGATATATGAAATCATCATGCCAGATTGATCTGCGGCGCAAAGATAGACAGTGCCGCCGGAGTGAGGATCACCAGGGCCATAAGTTCCTGACTGATTATGATCAATTAAATCTGCGCGACTGGCTAAATATTGTTTATCTAAGAGTGCACTTGGAGGCATCTTCATAGAAGATGAGTCAGATACATAAGCATAAGCATCTGCAAAAGCCATGCGCATTGCCTCGACTTGCAAATGAATGCGTTTTGCGGAATTGGCAGGGTATTGTTTTACCTTGGCTGCTTCTAAAATGCCCAGTGCAATTTGAGCTGCTATGCCAGAACCATTCGGTGGAATCTCATGCAAGGTGTATTCACCATAATCAAATGCGAGCGGCTCAACCCATTCTGTTGTGTAGTTGGCAAAGTCCTGCATGGTAAAGCAGCCACCGGTTACTTGTGCAAAGTCCACCATCTGTTTTGCTAATGAACCTTTATAAAAGGATGCTGTTTCTGTTGCAGCGATTTCTTTAAGGGTTTTAGCCTGTGCTGGGTAACGCCAAATCTGACCTGCAGCCGGTGATTTACCATTTAATAAAAATGATTCAGAAAATCCAGGTTCATTTTTTAGAACAGGAACTGCTTCATGCCATTGACGTGCAATTACTGGAGAAACTGGAAAACCATTTTCTGCGTAATCAATCGCACGTTTGAAGAGTTGTGCAAATGGTAATTTGCCAAACTTGCGGGATAGTTCAATCCACCCGGCAACTACGCCCGGGACAGTAACCGTTTTCCATCCAATCAAATCCATAGCAGCTTTGCCTGCAAAATACTCAGGCGTCCAAGCAGCAGGAGCACGTCCAGAAGCATTTAAGCCATGGAGTTTTTTGCCATCCCAAATCAGTGCAAAACCATCGCCACCTATACCATTCATGGTGGGCTCTACAACTGTAAGAGTGATTGCAGTCGCCAGCGCAGCATCAACAGCATTGCCACCATTTTGGAGCGCTTCTATACCGGCTTGAGTCGCTAGTGGTTGTGAGCTAGCTACGGAATTTTTGGCAAGGACTGGAGCGCGACCGCCACCAAAGGGAGGGGATATCAACATAGAAGAACTTATAAAAAAATTGGTTGGAAGTATGAATCCGTTTAATCGACCTTGATATTGGCAGACTTGACTACTTTCTCCCATTTATCATGCTCTTTATTAGTAATTTCAGCTAATTGCTCTGAGTTGGCAAATTGAGGATGAATGCCTTGCGTTGCCATGCGTGCTTTGAAATCTGGATTTGTCAAAATCTTCCGAATCTCACGCTCCAATTTGCTGACTACAGCTGGCGGAGTATTTTTAGGTACATAGACAGCAAAAAAGTTTTCAACTTCAAATTGCTTCATACCATCTTGACCAAGTGTTGGAACATTTGGGATGAGGGGTGAGCGCTCTGTAGCGGCAATGGCGATAGGACGTAGCTTGCCACTTTGGATATGGGGTAAAGAAGCAGTCACGCTATCAAACATCATTAAGGTATTACCAGCAATCAAATCAGGGAGAGCAAAGCTACTTCCTTTGTAAGGGATGTGAGTTCCGCTTGCTCCAATACGTTGCATGAACATAGTCGATTCAAGATGAGAGAGGCTGCCATTACCTTGAGATGCATAACTAAAGTCACCCTTTTTAGATTTAATAAAGGCAATCAGTTCAGTAACATTTTTAGCGGGCACATTCGGATTGACGACTATCAAATGTGGCACAGTTCCGACTAAGGCAACGGGCATGAAATCCTTACGCAGATCAGCGGGGGGATTCTTAAAAAGTGCTTGTGAAATAGCTTGATTAGTCAAGGCACTAAAGTGAATGGTGTAACCATCGGGCGCTGCTTTTGCAGCAGCACCTAAACCAATCATGCCGCCAGCACCAGGTTTATTTTCCACTACTACCGATTGACCCAAGGCCTCACTGAGGGGTGCCATCACAGCACGTGCAAAAACGTCAGTAGAGCCGCCAGCAGGAAAAGAAAGAACCGCAACAACTGGTTTTTTAGGCCAGTCCGTTTCAGGCGCGCTAAAAGCTAAATTGACTAAAGAAAGAGATAGCAGGGCGCCAGTGGTAAAGCGAGTAAGGAAATTCATAAGAGCCTCTTGGGATCGTTTGTGGGTATTGCAAAGTAAAAGTTAAAAAAATAGCATGTACGGCAGATCAATAAAAATACGATAGTATTCAATTTTGCTTCATTAGGCGCTAAAGAATATTAGGAATAATTATGCAGCCTTATCACCATTGGCCTTCATTAAAGAATATTACTCTCGAAGTAAAAAATGGCACCCGTTCAGCTCGCTCGCAAGTTGAGCTTGCTTTGGGCTTAGCAAAGCAAGAAACCTTGGATTCTTCTATCTCTCCGACATTTGTCTATTTGGATGTTGAAGGTGCCCTGGCAATGGCTGATGCCATTGATGCAAGAATTCAGAGAGGGGAGGATTGTGGAGATCTATGCGGTATACCTTTTGCCGTAAAAGACAATATTGATTGGCTTGGTTTAATCACCACAGCTGGAAGTCCCAAGGCATATGCCAAGAAGGCGAGCAAAAACGCTCCAGTTTTGCAGGGATTAATAGATCGTGGAGCTATTCCAATTGGAAAAGCCAATATGAACGAATGGGCTGTAGGGTTAACTGGTGAAAATGTCCATTATGGAAATATCCCCAATCCACATTTAGAGGGTTGTCTCTCGGGCGGTTCATCAAGCGGAAGTGCTAGAGCGGTAGCAATGGGAATAGTGCCTATGGCTCTTGGTTCTGATACGGGGGGTTCCATTCGCATGCCTGCTGCCTGGTGTGGAATTGTTGGTCTGCGACCATCAAGCGAGTCATTCTCTTTGGATGGTGTAGTGCCCCGCTCTAGATCTCTAGACGTTGTTGGTCCTCTAGTGAAATCTTTAGAAGATTGTGATTACTTCTTAGGTAGCAGCTTTACTCCCAAATCCAGCCCACTCACACCAGAAAATATCCCCAAATCCATCAAAATTGGATGGGATCCCCGCCTCTTGGAGGGAGTTGAGGCACCCGTTCGCAAGGCCTTTATCCAGTTTATGGACAATGCGCAGGTTAATCCTGCAGTTTCCTTTGTAGAGCAGACTTGGCCTAGTTTTGCTGCAGCAACTGACTGCGCTCTGACTGTCTTGCAAATGGAATTTTTAAATGATTTCAAAGCGATGTGCGGCGAAGTTGAGATATTTTCTGAGCATTTAGGTAAACCCGTGATAAATGAGCTTCGGCATTCTGCGTCTCTTGAGCCGCAATTACTAGACAGTGCATATGAGGAGTTAGCGCAGTTTCGTCAAACCATGGACAGCTTGTTTAGTTCAGTAGATATGCTGGCGTTACCTTTAACGCCATGTGGACCAGTAGAGGAAGCCAAGCTTCCGGGGGCAGCTAAGCCCTTGAGAGAACTTAGCCTAGCAATGGGCGCCTCAGGCTTGCCTATCATTGCGATGCCTATTTTTTCAGCAAAAGATAGGTCATGCTTGACCGCACCAAGCTTGGCAGGAGTCCAATTTGTGGGAAAACAGTTTCAAGAGCACAAACTTATTTATATGGTAAAAACTTACTTAGATGCACCAAGTTGAGGCAACTAGGGTCCAAGTTAAAGCAATTGGGACATTCATTTGGATTGCATTCCTATAGAGTAGGAAAAGAGTTAGAAAGTGCAGTTAAGAGAGTGCAGTTAAGAGAGCGAAATGGTTAGTTTTGCAGTACGTTTTATTACGGAGACAATATGATAAATACATTAAGACGTTCAGTAATTTTGGCAGTAGTTCCTGTAGCTTTGGCGTTCAGTGCCGCTATTACCGCCTTGCCAGTGCAGGCTCAGCAGCAAAAGACCTTAAGGTTTATTGCTCAGGCGGATCTGAAGATCTTAGATCCCATAGCGACAACCGCATACATCACTCGTAACCATGGCTATATGGTGTATGACACCTTGTTTGCTATGGATAGCAAGTTTGAGATCAAGCCGCAGATGGTTGATAAGTTCACCGTCAGCCCTGATAAAAAAACCTATACCTTTACATTACGTGATGGATTGAAGTTCCATGATGGCACTCCAGTCAAGTCTGCTGACGTTATTGCTTCAATTGACCGTTGGTCAAAACGAGATGGTCTTGGTCAAAAAATGGCTGAGTCCACCGAATCTTGGTCTGCTACGAATGATAAAACATTCGTTCTTAAGCTCAAAAAGCCATTTGCATTTGTATTGGATGCGCTAGGAAAGCCTTCCTCAAACGTGCCATTCATCATGCCTGAGCGAATTGCAAAGACAGATGCATTTACGAATATCACTGACCCTACAGGTTCAGGCCCTTTTAAGATGATCAAGGAGGAGTGGGTTCCTGGCAGCAAAGTAGTTTATGTAAAAAATACTGATTATGTGCCACGCAAAGAAGCCCCATCTTGGGCTTCTGGCGGCAAGGTTGTAAAAGTGGATCGTGTTGAGTGGCTCTACATCCCTGATGCAGCAACTGCAGCCAATGCTTTGGGTAATGGCGAGGCTGACTGGTGGGAGCAAATGCCACCGGACCTCATTCCACTCCTTGCTAAAAATAGTAGCGTGAAGGTGGAAAACATTGATCCTTTGGGCTCAATGGGGATGATTCGCTTTAACTTCCTATACCCTCCGTTTAATAACGAGAAGATGCGCCGTGCAGTAGCCATGGTTGTAAATCAACAAGATTACGTATTAGGAATTGCTGGTAGCGCAGATAACGGTAAGCCTTGCGCTTCCTACTTTACTTGTGGCACACCCTTAGCTAGCAATGTTGGCTCAAGCTTGTTAACCGGCAAACGTGATTTTGAGGCTGCTAAAGCATTGATTAAGGAATCAGGCTACAAAGGCGAGAAGATCGTCATTATTTCTGCAGCCGATCAGCCTATTGTTCAGTCTCAGTCACTTTTGACAACTGAGTTGCTGCGTAAATTGGGTTTGAACGTAGAGTTGCAAGCGGGCGATTGGGGTAGCTTAATTACTCGCCGCACTTCTAAAGAGCCAGTTGATAAGGGTGGTTGGTCGATTTTCCACACCTGGTTGGTTGGTCCTGACCTTCTTAACCCTGGTGTGAACTTTGCAATTCGTGGCAATGGTGACAAGGCATGGTTTGGTTGGCCATCAGATCCTAAGATAGAGGCATTGCGTGAGGCCTTTTTTGAGGCTCCAAATGCAGCTGGAGCTAAGAAAGCAGCTGAAGCAGTTCAAGGCCGTGCATTTGAGTTCTTGCCATATGTGCCTACTGCGCAATTTATTTTGCCAACCGCATACCGGACTAATCTATCTGGAATCATTGTGGCGCCAATGGCATTTCTTTGGAATGTGGAGAAAAAATAATTTCCTTTTTGTTTAAGCGTGTAGGAGTTATTTTTTGCTTTCATACATAGTAAGGCGTTTAGGCGCAACGATAGTCGTTATGGCTGTCGTTGCGTTCTTTGTTTTTTCTCTTCTCTATCTCACGCCTGGCGATCCTGCGGCAGTGATTGCTGGAGATGTTGCCACCGCAGAAGATATAGCACGTATTCGTCAATCCTTAGGGTTGGACCAACCTTTTTTAGTCAGATTTGGAAATTGGGTTTGGGCCCTTCTTCATGGCGACTTAGGCACCTCTATTTTTAGCAATCTGCCGGTATCTAAGTTAATTTCTCAGAGGGTAGAGCCCACCTTATCCTTAACCATTTGCACTTTAATTGTGGCGATTGTGACTTCTGTACCTTTGGGCGCGATCGCAGCTGCCCGTGCAGAGAGTAAGTTAGACCATGCCATCATGGGATTTTCGGTCCTCGGATTTTCTTTACCAGTCTTTGTTCTTGCTTATTTATTGATCCTACTTTTTTCATTACAATTACAGTGGTTGCCAGTACAAGGTTATCGACCTATCAGTGAGGGCATATGGCCTTGGTTCCGTCATTTAATTTTGCCTAGCTTGGCCTTGGGAACAGTTTATGCAGCTTTGATTGCCCGGATTACTCGTGCCAGCGTTTTGGATGTTTTGTCACAAGACTATATTCGTACAGCGCAAGCAAAGGGCTTAAAAGAGCGGGACATCATGATTCATCACGCTCTTAAAAATGCGGCTGTACCCATTATTACGGTGATTGGTATCGGCATTGGTTTATTGATCTCCGGTGCGGTAGTTACTGAAACGGTTTTTGCCATCCCTGGAATTGGAAGATTGACCGTCGATGCCATTTTGCGTCGTGACTATCCCATCATTCAAGGCGTCATTCTCATTTTTTCAGCGACCTATGTGATCATCAATCTTCTGATTGATCTGTCATATGTCTTTTTTGATCCGCGGATTCGCTACTAATGTCCATGATCAATCATTCGAGTTTGAATTCCGCTGATATGTCAGGAAGACTCTTTAAAGTAAATCATTTCTTTAAAGAGAAATTACCAGCTCTATATAAACGCTATCCCTTTGCCGTCATTGGAGCTGCCACCTTAATCTTGATGGGCTTTATTGCCATATTTGCCCCTTACTTGGCTACAGTGGATCCTCAAGCGGTTACTCCTTTGAATCGCTTGAAGCCGCCAAGTTGGCAGAATTGGTTTGGTACTGATGCACTAGGGCGAGATGTTTACAGCCGGGTAATGTATGGAGCACGCGTGTCTCTGACCGTAGGAATTGCAGTAGCTTTTTTAAGTACCGTGATCGGAATGGCCATCGGCTTGATAACCGGCTTTGTTCGGTGGTTGGATCCGATTGTGATGCGCATCATGGATGGGTTGATGTCGATACCCTCTATTTTGCTCGCGATTGCTTTGATGGCTTTGACCAAGGCAAGCATCGAGAATGTCATCCTTGCGATTACCTTGGCAGAGGTGCCTAGAGTAGTGCGCCTAGTCCGCAGTTTAGTTTTAAGTTTACGAGAGCAACCCTATGTTGAAGCCGCAGCTGCTTCTGGAACGCCTTTGATCAAAACTTTATTGCGACATATTCTTCCTAATATAGCGGCACCATTACTGGTGCAAGCAACCTATATCTGTGCCTCTGCAATGATTACAGAGGCAATATTGTCTTTTATCGGCGCTGGAACGCCGCCCAATATTCCTAGCTGGGGAAATATTATGGCTGAGTCACGCAGCCTGTTTCAGATTGCAGGCTATTTGATTTTGTTTCCTTCTATTTTTCTGTCGGCAACAGTGTTAGCAGTGAACTATTTGGGTGATGGCTTGCGCGATGCTTTAGATCCTCGCTTATCCAGGAGAATGTAGGCGATGAGTCAAACCACTGGAAAACCGATTTTAGAAGTGAATGATTTGCGTACTTATTTTTATACGCGTGATGGTGTCGTACGTTCTGTTGATGGCGTTTCTTTCTCTGTTTCTGAAGGTGAGACTTTAGCAATTGTGGGCGAATCGGGTTGCGGTAAAAGTGTTACCTCTTTATCGATTCTGCGTTTAATTGCTTCGCCTCCAGGGAAGATTGTTTCTGGTTCGATCAAATTTCATGGTGAAGATTTATTGGGCTTCTCAGATGAACAGATGCGCGATATACGCGGCGATAAGATCTCCATGATCTTCCAAGAGCCGATGACCTCTTTGAATCCAGTGCTTACTATTGGCAGGCAAATAGGAGAAGTTCTAGAGTTGCATCGTCAGTGCACTAAAGAAGAGGTCCGTGCCCGAATCCTTGAGTTGCTAAAGATGGTCAATATTCCTGAGCCAGAAAGTCGGATTGACGAATACCCTCATCAACTTTCAGGTGGTATGCGCCAGCGCATCATGATTGCTATGGCTTTGGCTTGTGATCCTGAAATCTTGATCGCAGATGAGCCTACAACTGCTTTAGATGTCACGATTCAGGCACAAATTCTCAATTTAATGCGCGAACTCAGAGATCGAACTCGGGCGGCAATTATTTTGATCACCCACGACTTAGGTGTTGTTGCAGAAATGGCCCAGCGGGTAGTGGTGATGTATGCCGGTCGTAAGGTTGAAGAAGCTAACGTATTCGATTTGTTTGAGAAGCCTATGCACCCATACACCCTGGGTCTTTTGAATTCTATGCCACGCTTAGATGATGCTGCATCAAAGCGCTTAGTAGAAATTCCTGGCATGGTTCCATCAATGCGAACCGAAATTTTGGGTTGTGCTTTTGCTCCGCGATGCTCATCAGCTACTGAGCGTTGCAGCCAGGAGTCTCCAGTTCTCAAAGATTACGGTGATCAGCATTTCGTGGCTTGCTGGAATCCTGTTTTAGTCAAGGCCAGTGTATGAGTAAGACTGCAAATAAGCTTTTAGAGCTTAAAAATTTATGCAAACACTATCCTATACGTAAGGGGATCCTCAGTCGTATATCTGGATACGTGCACGCAGTTGATGGAGTGAGCTTTTCGATATATGAAGGTGAAACGCTGGGATTAGTTGGAGAAAGTGGCTGCGGAAAGTCCTCCGTTGGACGCACGATTCTTCGCTTAATGGATCCTAGCGCAGGCGAGATCTACTGGAAGGGCGAACGAATCGATCAACTGACGAGATCTCAAATTCGGCCCTATCGCAAAGAAATTCAAGCAGTTTTTCAAGATCCGTATTCTTCTTTAAATCCGCGTATGCGAGCAGCGGACATTGTTTCAGAGCCATTAAGAAACTTTGAGAAACTCTCCCAAGCCGAAGGTCGAGAGAGGGTACGAGAACTTTTTGCCTTGGTTGGCTTACGCCCTGATCAGATGTTGCGTTACCCGCATGAGTTCTCAGGTGGACAGCGTCAACGTTTGGGGATAGCGAGAGCGCTATCAGTCAAGCCTAAGCTCATCATGTGTGATGAGCCCGTATCCGCGTTGGATGTATCGGTGCAGGCTCAAGTGATTAATCTTCTGGGGGATTTACAGAAAGAATTCGGTGTCTCCTATCTATTTATCGCTCATGACTTGGCAGTGGTAAAGCATATTAGCCATCGTATTGCAGTCATGTATTTAGGGCGTATTGTTGAGCTAGCAGAAACAGCAGAGCTATTTAATCGCCCATCTCATCCTTATACAGAAGCCTTGCTCTCAGCAGTACCTATTCCCGACCCTAAGCATCAACGTAAGCAAATTGTGCTGGGCGGTGATGTCCCAAGTCCAATCAATCGACCAAGTGGCTGTCATTTTCATACCCGCTGCATTTATGCTCAAGAGCGTTGCAAGGTAGAAGAGCCTAAATTAGAAGAGACTTCGCCTGGACATTTTGTTGCTTGCCACTTTAAATTAAATACCTAGTCAGTTAAATACTTAATGTCCAAATAGCAGTAGCAATCAATAGTGCGGCTAAAAAGTAGTTAAATACAACAAGACGTTTTCCTGTTCCTAGCCAGGTCTTGAATAGAGCTCCAGCTAGGGCGTAGCTCATATTGCTAACAAACGCAAAGAACATGACTACCGCACAAGCCAATATCAGGCGTTCGTCCGGGTTTGTGCTGGGTTGACCTTCTGCATAAATAATCCAAGAGCCCATGATGGTAATGGCCAATAGCCAAACT
>CAJARE010000028.1 GCA_903944255.1 uncultured beta proteobacterium | reverse complement strand
TTTCTCAATTTTTATCCTAGCCAACAAAAACAAATGGCAGTGGGTGCGCACCTTAGAGTGCGTGGTGATATTCGAGATGGATTTCAGGGGAATGAGATGGTGCATCCAACCGTGCGCGCTGTTTCCCCCGACACACCATTACCGACTAGTTTGACGCCAGTCTATCCAGCGAGCGCTGGAATATCACAAACCATTATTCGTAAGGCAGTAACGCAGGCATTGCGAGATCCTAGTTTGAAAGAAGGTTTAGCTGAGTTCTTGCCGAAGAAATTAATGGCACAGCTTCTTCCCACTAACGATTGGCCTAACTTGCAGGCAGCGATTACTTATCTGCATCAACCGCCCGCTGACGCTAATACCCAAGCATTATTAGAGCGCACTCATCCCGCTTGGAGACGTGTGCAATTTGAGGAACTACTGGCCCAACAAATTTCCTTAAAGCGAGCCCATGCTATTCGTAGGGAGCGACATGCTCCAAGCTTTGGCAAGTTAGATCAAAAAGAGTTAAGCATTGAGGCAGGTTTATTAAGAGCCTTACCCTTCAAGCTCACTGGAGCACAAAATCGGGTTTGGTCAGAAATTGGAGATGACCTTTCCTCCTCGTTTCCAATGAATCGACTTTTACAAGGCGATGTCGGGAGCGGTAAGACGGTGGTGGCTGCGCTGGCAGCCGCCCGTGCGATGGATCATGGCTATCAAGCTGCAGTTATGGCCCCCACAGAAATTTTGGCTGAGCAACATTATCTCAAGATGAAAGAGTGGTTTGAACCTCTGGGAATCAATATCGCATGGCTATCTGGTAGCCTAAAAGCAAAGGCCAAAAGACTTGCCCAAGAGAGTATTGAGAGTGGTGCGGCGCAGCTCATCATCGGCACCCATGCTCTGATTCAGGAAAATGTCAGCTTTGCAAAATTAGGCTTGGCGGTGATTGATGAGCAACATCGTTTTGGAGTGAGGCAGCGTTTAGAAATTCAACAACGCGTCGGCTCCGAAACTTTTTATTGTCATCAACTCATGATGTCTGCAACTCCAATACCACGAACATTGGCGATGACCTATTACGCCGATCTCGATGTATCGGTCATCGATGAATTACCACCAGGTCGAAAGCCAATTACCACCAAGGTCGTGAAGGCTAGTCGTCGCGACGAAGTGATTAGCGGACTGCAAAGCTGGTTAGAAAAAGGCCTACAAGCATATTGGGTGTGCCCTTTGATTGAGGAGTCTGAAGTGCTCCAATTACAAACTGCAGTGGAAAGTTTTGAGCAACTCACTTTGGCATTGCCAGGATTTAAAGTAGGTTTGGTGCATGGTCGTCTTAAGGCAGATGAAAAAGCAGCTGTTATGGCAGCATTTAAAGCCAATGAGATTCAGCTTTTGGTTGCCACTACAGTTATTGAAGTAGGTGTCGATGTGCCGAACGCAGCTCTCATGGTGATTGAACATGCGGAGCGCTTTGGTTATGCACAAATTCATCAATTGCGAGGGCGTGTTGGGCGAGGTTCGGCTGATTCAGTTTGTATTTTGATGTATGCAGAACCACTCTCGATGGCAGCAAAAGAACGCTTACAGACCTTGCGAGAGATTTCGGATGGCTTTGTGATTGCAGAGCGAGATTTATCGCTTCGAGGTCCTGGTGAACTCTTAGGCGCCAAACAATCGGGCGATGCCATGTTGCGTTTTGTAGACTTACAAAGAGATGCGTGGCTGATTGAATTAGCTCAGCAGGCTGCTGATCGTCTTTTAGCTGACCATGGCGACATCGTTGAGCGTCACCTAGAGCGCTGGCTTGGATCGCGAGCTGAGTTTCTAAAGGCATGATAATGACGCTATGGTTTTGATCGAGCGCCTGACCTCTTATGCTTACCTCATCCGGTTAGATAAACCGATTGGGACTTTATTGCTTTTATGGCCTACCTTATGGGCCCTATGGTTAGCCAGTAGTGGCGTTCCCAATTTTTCCATCTTGATTATTTTTATTGTTGGAACCTTTTTGATGCGCAGTGCAGGTTGCGCTATTAATGATTATGCTGATCGCGACTTTGATCGTCACGTAATGAGAACTCAAGGGCGACCAGTAACGAGTGGCAAGATTTCAGGTAAAGAGGCAATCGGTGTAGCAGTGATCCTAGCCTTACTTGCATTCCTATTGATTCAACCATTAAATCACTTTACAAAGCAGTTATCAGTTCTCGCTTTACTCGTTGCATTTGTCTATCCCTTTACTAAGCGATTTTTTGCAATGCCCCAGGCCGTGCTTGGCATCGCATTTGGTTTTGGGATCCCTATGGCCTACGCTGCAATTTTAGATTTCATTCCTTTTGAAGCATGGGTGCTTTTTATAGGAAATATCTTTTGGGCCATTGCGTATGACACTGCTTATGCCATGGTTGATCGAGACGATGACATACGCCTGGGATTACGTACTTCAGCCATTACCTTCGGTCGCTATGACGTTCTGGCGATTGGCATCAGCTATGTCATCTTATTGACCAGTCAACTCTGGGTGGCTAACATAGCAAGTCTGAGTAATTATTTCTTAATAGGCTGGTTCGCTGCATTGGCTTGTGCGATCTACCACATGAAATTAGTGGCTACTCGCAAAAGGGAGGATTGCTTCCTAGCGTTTCGCCATAATAATTGGTTAGGCGGATTTTTATTTCTGGGGATTGTGTTAGGTTTGAGTCTGAATTAGTTGGATGTTAACTTTTACCTAATTCATCACCCATCACTTTGCCGCGCTCATTTGCCGCTGCAATCGCTTTCTCCAAAATAACATGC
>CAJARE010000027.1 GCA_903944255.1 uncultured beta proteobacterium | reverse complement strand
CTGCAGAGCGTCCAGATTGGCATACTTTGATGCGTCAGTTGCCGGTAAAAGGAATGGTGGAACAGTTAGCATTTCAGACAGAGTTGCAAGATTGGGTAGATGCAGTCGCTGGTATCAAAGCCACAATCGTGACACCAATGCCTCAACTGGCCTCTGATGCTTCTATTGCCCGCTTAGCAGACGCGCTGACGACGCACTTTGGTAAGCCAGTAAAGGTTGTGATTGAAAAAGGTCAGGTTGAGGGTAAAACAGTTGCTAAAGTCGATGCCCAGATTCATCAAGAAAAGCGCATGAATGCTGAGCAAATGATTGCAGCCGATCCATTTATTCAGCAGTTACAAAAAGAGTTTGGTGCCACAGTAGTGGGTGGCTCAGTTAAACCTCTCTAATTTTTATTTAACAAATCATTTCAATAGATTCATAGTCATTAAGGAAAAGATACGATGATGAAAGGTGGACTTGCTGGCCTCATGAAACAGGCGCAGCAGATGCAAGAGAAGATGAAAGTGGCGCAAGAGCAATTGGCGGCGCTCGAAGTTACAGGTCAAGCTGCAGGTGGCGTAGTAAAAGTGACCATCTCTGGTAAATATGAACTTAAGCGCGTGCAAATTGACCCAGGTGCAATGGATGATCGCGAAATGCTAGAAGATCTGATCGTCACTGCCTATACCGAGGCATTTAAGCAAGTAGAAGCAGCGAGTGGTCAGCTGATGTCAGGCGCTACCGCTGGTATGCCAATGCCCCCAGGCTTTAAGTTACCTTTCTAAAGATTCCAATTTAATGGCACGTCATGAAGCACCACAGGATGCACTCGGTCGTCTGATCGAAGCATTGAGAGTATTGCCGGGCGTAGGACCAAAGTCTGCACAGCGTATGGCGTTCTATCTACTGCAGCACGACCGTAATGGAGCTGCAGTACTTGCCCAATCTTTAGGTGAAGCAGTTGAAACTGTGGGCCACTGCGCCCGTTGCAATACTTTTTCAGAAACCCAAATCTGCATTACTTGTTCAGATGATCGTCGTGACCCATCATTACTGTGTATTGTGGAGACACCAGCCGACCAAGTAATGGTCGAGCAAACACTCAGCTTTAAGGGTAACTACTTTGTATTGATGGGGCGCATTTCGCCCTTAGATGGCATGGGCCCCAATGAAATTCATTTCGATCGCCTATTAGCTCGTATTGAAAGTCCTGATACCGGTGTGCCCATCCGAGAAGTAGTGCTAGCGACGAACTTCACTAGTGAAGGTGAAGCCACTGCCCATTACATCGGCGAAGTGCTCAAAGTGAAGGGTATCAAAGTCACCAGAATTGCCAGAGGTATACCCGTTGGCGGTGAACTTGAGTACGTCGATGCTGGTACCTTGGCCAGAGCGCTGATGGATCGGCGCTAGAACACTAGAGTTGTTTTCAAGGTATGCATGCAGCCCACTTCGTCACTAATTCGACATAAAGACTAGGTAAATTATTCTTTATTGGGGATAATTTGATCTTCGCTACCCTTGGGCTTCAATCTCAAGCTGTGAGCTGCCAGTTTTTCTCTATCGGCCTGTTGCCATGTAATTGTTGGTAACCCAATCAGAAATCGTGAATGACCCGTAAGGTATATCTAACTCTCCTGCTGAGCATTATTTGCACTTTGCTCAGTGCTTATGCGTTTGCGCAGAGGGCAGGGTCGGGTGCTGACCAAATTTCTAGCTTCGTGTTGCCGATTGATGGTCTGCCTACAGAGGGAGAGTTATGGGGCTTACCAGTGAATCTCCATGGCCAATCGACTTATATTAATCAGCGCTATAACAACTTTAATGCCTCGTATTCTGGTGAAAATAGTATGGATCCCCTCAAATCCATGAGCTATTCCTGGTCAGGAACTTTATTTTTTGGTGCACGTATAGCGCCCAATACGGATGTGTACTTTAATCCTGAAGTGATCTCAGGAGTACCATTTTCTGGTTTGCTAGGCTTAGGTGGATTTACCAATGGTGAAGGCAGTAAATCAAGTGGTGCGCAGGCCAAGTTTTATTCAGCCCGTGCCTTCTTACGCCAAACGATTAACCAAGAGGGAAACAAAGTTCTCTTAGAGGACGATGCTAATCAAATCACACAAACAGTTAGCAGTAATCGTGTGGTAATGACTGCAGGTCAATTTTCTACTTTAGATATCTTTGATGACAGCCGCTATGCCAAAGATCCTCGCATTCAGTTTATGAACTGGGGCAATATGACCTATCTTGCCTATGACTATGCTGCCGATGCGCGCGGTTATAGCTGGGGCTTAGCGGGGGAATGGTATCTGGATCATTGGGTATTACGGGCATCTCGCATGCTTGCCCCCAAAAATCCGAATGGCCGTGATTTGAACTGGCAAATCTTTAATGCCTATGGCGATCAGTTTGAAATTGAACGCCAGCATCATCATATTGCCGACTTACCGGGTAAGGTCAGCGTTCTTGCCTATCGCAACAAAATGATCTTAGCCCGCTTTCAGGATGCTACCAATTACATCAATGCCAATAATGCACAAGGCACACAAGCTATCAATAATGTTCGTAACAACTATCAATATAAGACAGGTATTGGTCTTCATGGCGAACAGGCGTTAACGAAAGACTTGGGTATTTATGGTCGTGCATTTACCTCTGATGGTCATACTG
>CAJARE010000026.1 GCA_903944255.1 uncultured beta proteobacterium | reverse complement strand
ACCAGTCATACTTTGAAGTACAAATAGATTAAATCCTACTGGAGGAGTAACCTCGGCGATTTCCACTAGCAGTACTACAAAAATACCAAACCATACCAAATCAAAACCAGCCGCTTGTACCATAGGCAATACAGTCACTGTTGTCAAAGCAATCATTGAAATACCATCTAAAGCGGTACCCAGGATGATGTAGATAATAGTCAACACAAGAATGAGTACCCATGGTGATAAATGCATACTCTGCACCCACTCTGCTAAGCCTCTTGGAATTCCGGTATAACTCATCACAATGGATAGGAATGAAGTAGCGCCTAGTACAAACATGATCATCGCCGTAAGGCGGGATGCAGATAATAAGCTTTGCCAAAAATTGCTCCAAGAAAGATTACGGCCAGCTGCAGCAAGAATTAAAGAGCCGACCACTCCATATGCAGCAGCCTCAGTAGCCGTCGAATAGCCAGCTAACATCAACCAAGCAATGAAGATAATCAATGAAGTGCAAGGCATTAATTGACCAATTGAATGTAAACGTTGCTTTAAAGTATATTTTTCTGCAGGAGGAGTTTTATCCGGATTGAGTAAGGCCCACACAATGATGTAGCCTGAAAATAGACCCATCAATATTGCAGCAGGAATAAACCCAGCCAAGAAGATGCGGATAATAGATTGATCTGCTGCTACCGCATAAACCACCATCGTGATTGAAGGCGGGATCAAAATCCCTAAAGTACCAGCGCAAGATAAAGATCCAAGGGTTATCTTTTCATCGTAACCACGCTTGGTTAATTCTGGTAATGCCGACTTAGCAATCGTTGCACAGGTGGCAGCAGATGAGCCAGAAACAGAACCAAAAATACCGCAACCCAAAATATTCACATGCATTAATCTGCCCGGCAACCAATTTAACCATGGTGACAGACCTGTAAACATTTGCTCTGATAACTTAGTCCTAAATAGAATCTCCCCCATCCAAACAAACAAAGGTAATGCAGCCAAGGTGTAGGAAGAGCTAGAATTCCACCAAACATTAGCCAAGTTCATCATCGTGTCTTTATCAGAGAAAAACACGAGCCCAAACCAAGCGGTGATCGCAACTCCAGCTGGAATCCAAATGCCAATTAAAAGCAAAAAGAACATGAGCAGGATCAAAATGAGAGCGATAAAGACGATACTCATAGCGTCTCTCCAAAGTCACCCGCTGACATGCGTTCCTCAGTCATTTGTTGATAGCGAGGTTTACCACCTTTAATCACTCTGACCAGCTCATCGACTACAGCCAAGAAAAATATGAGGCAGCCGATTGCAGTAAAAATTTGTGGGATCCATAAGGGCACAATGATTTGCCCCTGCGAAACATCATTAAAGTCCCAGCTTTGGTACACAAATAAACTGAAAGCAGTAAGCGCAAATAAACAAAAGCCAGACATCACCACCAAGCCAATGATTTCTAGGCGCTTTCTCCACTCAGGACCTAAAGCTCCCAAAAATATTTCGACCCGTACAATACCGCCATGCTGAAAGGTCTGGCCCAGAATCAAGAAAGCGGATGCAGCACATAGCCAAGCTATCAGATCATCAGCGCCGCGTAAATTAATTCCGAATTCACGCGATAAAGACATCGATACCATCAAAATACAAACACTAAGAATACATAAGGCCGCCAGTGCGGCGGCCCCTTGCATCAAGCCATCCAAAAGACGGCCATAAAAACTTCGTGATGCTTGCATCAATTTTATTTCTTAAATTCTTCGATGATTTTTTGACCCTCATCACCAGCAGAACGAATCCACTCAGCAACCATAATACGGCCTACCCTATCTAAATCATTTTTCAACTGTGGGGAAGGCTTTTGAACAATCATGCCATTCTTTGCCAAGGTCTCGTTAAAACCCTTTGTTTTCTCTTCAGATACTCTGGTGCCGCGCTTCTCTGCTTCAGCACAAGCTTTTAGCAAAGCAGTTTGTGTTGGCTTATCAAGAGAATCAAATGCTTTTTGATTAATCATCAATATATTCTTAGGCAACCAAGCATCTACTTCGTAGTAATACTTCAAACTTTCCCAAGCTTTAATATCTACTCCAGTAGCGCCGGAGGTCATCATAGAATTGATCGTGCCGGTTGCCATTGCTTGAGCCAAATCTGCTACTTGAACAGTGACTGGCTGCGCCCCTACAATTTCAGCAATCTTAGAAGTAGCTGGGTTATAGGCTCTCCACTTCAAGCCCTTCATGTCTGCGCCAGAATTAATCGGGTTCTTAGAATATAAACCCTGTGGTGGCCAAGGAACTGCATAGACCACCTTTATCCCCTGCTTTTGCAGAGCAGCTTCAGTAGCGTTTTTAGAAAGCTTCCAAAGTTTTGCAGATTCTTTATAGCTAGTAGCTAAGAATGGAATGGAATCTACTCCAAAAATAGGGTTCTCATTAGCCAGCACAGAGATCAACACCTCACCCATTTGCGCTTGACCTGTTTGAACTGCGCGTTTGATGCCATTGGCAGGAAACAAAGAGCCATTCGGATGAACAACGATCTTGAGCTTGCCATCTGTAGCTTTATCCACATCAGCAGCTAACTGCTGTAAGTTTTCAGTATGGAAGTTGCTAACTGGGTAAGCGCTTGCCAGGTCCCATTTGGTTTGTGCATTCGCGTTAATAGCGAACATGGCCATCGAGGCGATAATCCAATGCCTTGATTTTCCGAATAAACAATCACTCATTTCTATCTCCTAGTGAGTATTGGTGAAAAATATCTGAAACTTTTAGTGCTTAATGCGATTAACACTAATATAACTTAGAAATCAGACTTCTTATCATATTAGGAAGCTCTTCTGCAGCCTTCTGTCGATCGGCTAGCATAGATATAGGGGTTTCCCGAATCCTTGAGGACCAAACTGAGCCCGGAAAGAAAACATCATCTGTAAAGCGTGGAATGACATGCCAATGAATATGTGGAACCATATTCCCTAGCGAGGCAAGATTCACTTTAGTGGGTTTCATCACTTGGCGGATGGCATCCTCCACCACAAAAACTAAATTCATCAAATGTTCTCGCTCACTGTAAGTGAGATCCGTCATTTCAGATGCATGATGATTCCATATGACTCGGCAAAATCCAGGTAAATCGGCATCATTAACAGTGATGATCCTGCAATCATCACCACGCCAAATTAATTGACTTTCTTCTGGCTTTAGCTCAGCGCAAAATACGCAATTTTTCATGTAACGAATGT
>CAJARE010000025.1 GCA_903944255.1 uncultured beta proteobacterium | reverse complement strand
CGATCAGTTTCTTTAACACGCCAACTCGCTATACCATTTAAGCGCGTAGGACCTTCTGCAAACAATGCGGCAACTGCAAGTGTCATCGCAGCATCTGGTATTTCAGTGCAATCTATAGTGATGCCATTGAGTTTTCCATTGGCATTCTGAACACCGGCAACCTCAATCCAATCTTCACCTGCGGTGATCTTGGCGCCCATCAGAGCAAGCGCATCTGCAAATGCGACATCGCCTTGAATGCTATCTTTGCCGACCCCGAGCACGCGCACAGGGCCATTACCGATAGCGCCTAGCGCTAAAAAATAAGAGGCTGAGGAAGCGTCACCTTCAACCGAGAGCTCTCCTGGGCTTTTGTAAACAATATTCGAAGTGTTGGCAGGAATAACAAATGATTGTGAATCAGGGCATGACACCTTGACACCAAATCTAGCCATTAATTTGAGGGTGATATCGATATAAGGACGTGAAATGAGTTCGCCGACCACTTCAATACGTACGGGTTCGAGAGCAACTAAAGGTAGAGCCATCAGCAAAGCTGTTAAGAATTGACTCGATACATCACCGCGTACTTTAACAACATCTTTAATCTGAATATCCGCTGCAGAAATCTGAATCGGCGGATAACCTTCTTGCAATTCATATTCAATCTTGGCACCCACTTGACGCAATCCATCAACAAGATCGCGAATTGGTCGCTCATGCATACGAGCTACACCTGATAAATGATAGTTGCCGCCTTGCATTGCTAAGGCCGCTGTCAAAGGACGAATAGCAGTACCAGCATTCCCCATAAAAAGATCTGCTTCACGCACTGGAAATTTGCCATTACAGCCCTCTACTACGCACACATGATTAGCTTGATCGATCACTGAAAGACCTAGCTGGCGGAGTGCATTACGCATCACCTGCGTATCGTCAGCGTCTAATAAGTTCTTGAGGGTTGTAGTGCCAGAAGAAAGGGCTGCCAGCAGTAATGCGCGATTCGAAATACTCTTGGATCCTGGCAAAATAATCGAGCCTTGAGCTCGTGTGAATGGACCAATCTCGATACTAGGCAAATGAGTCATTAAACCCCATCCAAATCTTGACGGGCTTTACTTGCCTTATTAAATAATTTTTCTAGACCAGGGCCATCATTTTCAGCAATCAATTTGCGCATGTGATTGACGACCAATAAGTACTGATCAAGCTCTTTCAAAATTGCTGTGCGATTACCTAAGCAGATATCGCGCCACATCTCTGGGCTAGACGCAGCTATGCGCGTAAAGTCCTTGAAGCCTGCGCCAACATGACCCAGTTTTTGCTCTGCATCCTCTGAATTGACAACGCTCGCCATCAAGGCAAAAGACAAAATATGCGGTAAATGAGAGACGGCTGCATAAATTGCATCGTGTTGCACGCTACTAATTTTTTTCACTTCGGAGCCAGCTGATTCCCAAAAACCCTCGATAAGAGCAATATCTTCCGGAGAATTTTCTTGCATAGGGCAAATAATCGTTTGCCTACCTTTAAATAAATCTGCTTTAGCGGCACTAGCACCATGTTGTGCACCGCCTGCAATTGGATGAGCCGGTACAAATTGACATGCTTTTTTACCTAAGACTTCTTTGGCAGCCACAATCACATCACCTTTAGTACTTCCAGCATCAGTAATCATAGTTTTAGATTCGAGATGCGGTTCGATGATTTCAAACGCTGCACGCATTTGCGCAACAGGCACACACAAAACAATCACATCGGATTTTTTGGCAGCCTCAACCAAATCCACTACAGCATCAATCGCGCCCATTTTTAGGGCTTGATCTAAATTTTCTTTACTCCGACCTACACCTAAAACGGTTTTTACTACACCTGCTTGCTTCAGCGCTAATCCTAGAGAAGCACCAATCAGACCAACACCCACAATAGTGACGACTCCATAATTACTTGCAGGATGAATAATGGTCATAGGCGTATTGATCTTTTGTAGTATTGCTTCGTTATTGCTGGGCCAAGATATCTTTTAAGGCCTCTAGAAAGGCGGCATTCTCTTCAGGCAAGCCAATAGAGATACGAAGCCATTGTGGCAATCCGTAATTGCCGACTGGTCTGACAATAATGCCGCGCTTGAGCAAGGCTAAGTTGATACGGTTACCCGCCTCATCATCATCACCCACCTTAACCAAAACAAAATTTCCAGCAGATGGTAAGTAAGTAAGTCCAAACTGATCGAAGGCTTTGCTTAGTTGAGCATATCCATCACGATTGAGTTCAAAACCTTTTTGCAAGAAAGCAGTATCTTGAAATGCGGCAATCGCTGCAGCTTGTGCAAGACTATTCACATTAAAGGGTTGACGAATGCGATTGAGCAAATCAGTCAAATGTGGTTGAGCCACCCCATAACCAATCCGTAAACCAGCTAGGCCATAAGCCTTAGAAAAACTCCGTGACAAAATCATATTCGGGAAACGCTTCACCCAAGCAATAGCATCGTAGCGTTGCTCAGGCGCCAGGTATTCGTTGTATGCCTCATCCAAAACGACCACCACGTTACTAGGTACTGCGACCAAGAACTCCTCAATCTCTTTAGCCGGTAAATAGCTACCGGTTGGATTATTGGGATTAGCAACAAAGACTAGTTTGGCCTTAGGACCCGAAGCTTTAATGGCAGACAACATCGCGGGCAAGTCATGTCCATAACTGTCGGTAGGTGCAACCTCAATGGATTTAGCACCCACTGCTTGTGTAGCTAAGGGATAAACAGCAAAAGCATGGCGAGAAAAAATAATCTCATCGCCTGCTTGAGCAACCGCCCGTGCTGCTAATTCTAAGATGTCGTTACTGCCGTTGCCTAAGGTAATCCAATCGGCTGGCACACCCAAACGCTCCGATAACACTTTCTTTAACTCAAACCCATTTGAATCTGGGTAGCGTCCTAAATCTGCTGCTGCTTTTAACATTGCATCTTGCGCTGACTGAGGCATTCCTAATGGATTTTCATTAGATGCCAATTTGACAATCTTGCTCTCATCCAAGCCATAGTCGCGTGCAACTTCGCTAATAGGGCGACCACCGACATAAGGTGCAATCGCATGAATGTGTTTTAAACCAATTTTTGAAGTCATTCTGGCAGCGCTTAATTGACAGGCTTATCCTCTGCAGCCTTAAGCTGAGTGAGGATAGGATCCGAGGTTTTTATAGAATGCAGCAATATCTTTCAACTCTTCCAAAGCTTTGATCACACTTGGATCAGCAGCATGGCCAGCAATATCGATATAAAAATGATATTCCCATGTACCTTTGCGAGCAGGACGTGATTCGAAGCGATTCATCGATACGCCATGTTTAGCTAAAGGTGCAAGTAAGCGATAGACTGCGCCGGGTTGATTATCTACCGACAGCACTAAAGAAGTTTGATCATGCCCTGTAGGCTGGCATTCATAAGAGCCAATCACCACAAAGCGTGTGCGATTATGAGCATCATCTTGAACCTGAGCAGTGACCACTTGCAAACCGTAAGCTACTTGGGCTGGGTCACCCGCGATTGCAGCTAGAGTTGGATCATTTGCAGCTAAGCGCGCAGCTTCAGCATTACTGCTGACCGCTTGGCGTTTTAATTGAGGTACATTTTGACTTAACCATTGTTGGCATTGCGCCAAGGCTTGAGCATGTGCACAAACCGTGGTAACCCCATCCAAATTACCGCTCTTGGATAACAGATGATGACGGATAGGCAAAACCACTTCGCCGCTAATATGCATCGGCGAATCAAGTAGTAAATCTAAAGTACGTGAGATGGCGCCCTCGCTGGAATTTTCTACCGGCACGATCCCGAATTGGGCAGAGCCCTTTTCCACAGCATTAAATACCTCATCCAGGCTATTGCAAGGTAAGCCTGTAATTGAGTGACCAAAATAATTTTGGGCAGCTTGTTCAGAAAAAGTACCCACTGGCCCAAGATACGCAATGGTTTGGCGAGCTTCTAAGGCACGACAAGCAGACATCACTTCTCGCCAGATCGCCGCAATACCATCTGGCAGCAAAGGTCCTTGGTTAATCTCCTGAAGTTTCGTAATTACCTGTCGCTCACGCTCAGGACGAAATACCGGGGAAGAAAATCCACCTTTAATATGACCAACTTCTTGAGCTGCTTGAGCGCGCTGCGATAGTAAATCTAAAATCTGCGCATCCAAGGAGTCGATTTTTTCACGCAAGGGAGCCAAGCGCTGTTCTTCAGTACTCATTAAGCCCGCCTTTCAAAGTCGCGCATAAAATCAATCAAGGCTTTAACGCCTTCTAAGGGCATTGCGTTATAGATGCTGGCACGCATACCACCAACAGCTTTATGACCACGTAAAGCAACCAAACCTAAAGAATTCGATTCTTCTAAGAACTTTACATTCAAGGACTCGTCTTTTAAGAAGAAAGTAACATTCATTCGAGAGCGATATTCTTTCGTAACGCGATTCTCATAAAAGCTACTTTGATCTAAAAAGCTATACAGCAAATCTGCTTTTTCTTGATTTCGCTTTTCTATAACCTTAACACCACCCTGCTTCAGTAGCCACTTAAATCCTAGGCCAGCCATATAAATAGCAAAGGTTGGTGGCGTGTTAATCATAGATTGCGTACCAGCCTGTATGGACCAATCCCAAATCGTTGGAGTGATACCCATGCTGTGGCCGATTAAATCCTTTCGGACAATCACAATCGTTACCCCTGCTGGTCCAATATTTTTCTGCGCACCAGCAAACCAAACGGCGCACTTCGTGATATCCATCTCTTTTGAAAGAATGTTGCTAGCAATATCTGCGACCAGTGGGACACTTCCCACATTGGGTATGTCAGGAAACTCCACTCCACCAATCGTCTCATTTGCGCAATAGAGAACGTACGCGGCATCACTTGAAAGCTGCCAACTTGATCTTGGCGGAATGGTATTAAATTTTTCTGCAGCAGATGAGGCCGCTAGATTCGCGATCCCATATTTTTGTGCTTCCTTATATGATTTTTCTGACCAAATACCAGTCACTATGTAATCTGCTTTGGGGCCACTCTTTGCCAAAGACATTAAGTTCATTGGAATCGCAGCATTTTGACCAAGGCCACCACCTTGCAACAACAAAATTTCATAGTTGTTGGGAATGTTCATCAGAGTACGCAGGTCTTGTATGGTCTCTTCATACACGGACATAAACTCTTTACTACGGTGACTAATTTCCATCACACTGGTGCCGAGCCCTCGCCAATTGAGCATCTCATCAGCGGCCTGCTTTAATACCGCTTCTGGCAAAGTAGCAGGCCCCGCAGCGAAATTGAAAATGCGGCGGTCAAAAGTCATGATGTTTTCTAGTCTTTTGGTGATGCCTTAAGCATCGCCTGCCGCATCAGCACTAGGATCGGTTGCTGCATCAGAGGACATATCGCCATCTTCTGCCTCATCAACCTCAGTATCGTCATCAGAATCGCTTTCAGCAATTCGCTGTAAACCAGACAATCGGGTACCTTCATCAACATTGATCAAAGTAACGCCCTGAGTGGCACGACCCATCTCACGAATTTCTGAAACACGGGTGCGAACTAAGACGCCACCAGTAGTGATCAACATAATTTGATCCTCAGGTGACACTAGAGCAGCAGCAACAACTTTGCCATTGCGCTCAGAAGTCTGAATCGCAATCATGCCTTTAGTACCTCGACCATGACGAGTGTATTCATTGATTGGCGTACGCTTACCGTAACCATTCTCAGTAGCCGTTAGAACGCTGCTTGGAATAGCTGGGTCATTGGCATCAACAACGGCTGCTTGGGTGCCCTCAGCAGCTTCAGCTGGAGCGACTAGCATCGCAATCACTTGGTGACCTTCACCTAAATTCATGCCACGTACACCACGTGCTGTGCGACCCATTGGACGAACATCATTCTCATCAAAACGCACTGCCTTACCTGCGTCTGAGAACAACATCACATCGTGCTTACCATCGGTAATTGCTGCGCCGACCAAGAAGTCTCCTTCATTTAAGTCAACTGCAATAATTCCGGCCTTGCGTGGATTAGAGAAGTCAGACAAACGGGTCTTCTTCACGGTACCTAGACTGGTTGCCATGAAGACGTACTGATCATCCTGATAACCCTTAATTGGAAGAATTACAGTAATCTTTTCACCTTCGATCAATGGGAACATATTGACGATCGGCTTGCCACGGGACGTGCGACTACCTTGTGGTACTTCCCATACTTTCAACCAATACATTCGGCCGCGATCAGAGAAGCAAAGAATAGCGTCATGCGTATTGGCTACGAATAAAGTATCAATCCAATCCTCATCCTTAGTAGCAGCAGCTTGCTTGCCACGACCACCACGTTTTTGTGCGCGGTACTCACTTAATGGTTGACTCTTCATGTAACCAGTATGTGAAAGCGTGACCACCATATCTTGTGGCGTAATCAAATCTTCTGTGAAGAGTTCGGTGGCATTCATTTCAATAAATGAACGGCGCCCTGAATCGCCACCTGCAATACCAAACTCTGATTGAACCTCTTTCAATTCAGACTCAATGACAGAAGTAACACGCTCTGGCTTAGCCAACAAATCTAACAAGTCAGAAATCTCAGCCATCACTTCTTTGTACTCATTAACAATCTTATCTTGCTCAAGACCAGT
>CAJARE010000024.1 GCA_903944255.1 uncultured beta proteobacterium | reverse complement strand
TTTGCCCTCTTTCGATGAAGTAAAAAAAGCCGCTGACGAAGTCATCGTTGCAATTAAGGACGTCGACTTTTCTTATGCTCCTGGTGAGCGTCAAATTTTGTCGGGACTCAATATGGAGTTTCGTCGCGGACAAGTCGTTGCGGTGATGGGGGGTTCTGGTTGCGGCAAGACGACTATTTTGCGTTTAATTGGTGGCCAATACTCTGCTCAATCTGGTCGGGTCTTGTTTGAGGGCCATGATATTGGCAAGATGAATTCAGATGAGCTCATGGTCGCTCGTCGTCGGATGGGAATGTTATTTCAGTTTGGCGCATTGTTTACAGACCTCAGCGTTTTTGAGAATGTGGCTTTTCCTCTGCGAGAACATACCAACTTGAGTGAAGAGTTATTGCGCTCTTTAGTCCTCATGAAACTGAATGCAGTTGGTTTACGCGGTGCTCGTGATTTGATGCCCTCACAAATTTCTGGCGGCATGGCAAGACGTGTTGCACTTGCTAGAGCAATTGCATTAGACCCCCCGCTGATCATGTACGACGAGCCATTCGCTGGTTTAGATCCAATATCTCTTGGTATTACTGCGCGCTTAATACGCGATTTAAATAATGCGCTTGGAGCAACCAGCTTACTAGTGACCCATGATGTTGAAGAAACATTTGAAATCGCCGACTATGTGTACTTTATTGCTAATGGTCGTATTGGGGCTGAAGGCACGCCTGAAGAGCTTAGCCGTTCTGAGGATCCTTTTGTAAGACAGTTTTTAGATGCTGCGCCAGACGGCCCTGTGCCTTTTCATTATCCTGGTCAAAGCCTAGCAGACGATTTTGGGGTGCGAGCTTGATGTCAGTTTTGTCTATAGCGATTGACCTCTTAGGCGACTTAGGTTTTTTTGTTCGCCGTAATATCAGTAACCTCGGGCATGCTGCGCGTTTATTTTGCGCCGTTATTTTTCGTTCAGGATTTCTGCTGAAAAGACCTCGTTTAGTAGTAGATCAAATTTTATTTGTTGGTAACCATTCCTTTGTCATCATTGCGGTCTCCGGATTATTTGTTGGTTTTGTTTTGGGCTTGCAGGGCTACTACACCTTAAATCGTTATGGCTCTGAGCAGGCTTTGGGTTTATTAGTGGCCTTGTCATTGACTCGTGAGCTAGGTCCAGTGATTACTGCTTTATTGTTTGCAGGTCGCGCAGGAACGTCTTTGACCGCGGAGATTGGGTTAATGAAGGCTGGAGAGCAGTTAAGTGCGATGGAGATGATGGCAGTTGATCCGTTAGCGCGTGTTATTTCTCCTAGACTGTGGGCTGGGATTATTTCTATGCCAATCCTAGCAACGATTTTTACTGCGGTTGGTGTGATGGGCGGTTACTTTGTTGGTGTGCCCTTAATTGGCGTTGATTCTGGAGCATTTTGGTCACAAATGCAGGGCGGAGTAGACCTGTTTGCTGATATTGGAAACGGTCTCATTAAAAGCATTGTTTTTGGCGTGGCGGTAACATTCATCGCCCTTTATCAAGGGTATGAAGCTCGGCCAACACCAGAGGGTGTTTCTCAAGCAACAACCCGTACGGTCGTGATTTCATCATTGGCAGTTTTGGCATTAGATTTCTTGCTCACCGCAATGATGTTCTCAAATTAGAAAGAATAAACTGAGGTTCTTATGAGAAAAAGTGCAATTGATATTTGGGTCGGGCTATTCGTTGTCATTGGTTTGCTGGCTGCGTTCTTCTTGGCGTTAAAAGTGGGCAATATGAATGCCGTTTCTTTTGCCCCAACTTATAAAATTTCTGCCCGATTTGACAATATTGGAGGTCTAAAACCGCGCGCTCCAGTCAAGAGTGCTGGGGTAGTAGTTGGCCGCATTGCCAACATTTCCTTTGATGACAAAACGTATCAAGCCACAGTTGTAATGACTATAGAGAATTCTTATAAGTTTCCAAAAGACTCTGCAGCCAAAATTTTGACCTCTGGTTTATTGGGTGAGCAGTACGTTGGCTTAGAGGCCGGCGGTTCTGACGATATGTTGGCTGATGGCGGAAGGCTTAGTCAAACTCAATCTGCTGTGGTATTAGAAAATTTAATCAGTCAGTTCTTATACAACAAAGCTGCTGATAGCGGTCAAGACAAAGGCACAGCAAAGTGATTTTGTGGGCTCGCAGATTTAAGCGCTTGATGTTGTTGAGTATGACCTGCTTATTTGTGGGATGTGCTTCTATTCCCGCTGGAGTGGAGCCTTCACCCCGGGATCCTTGGGAGCCATTTAACCGTTCAGTATTTGAATTTAATGAAGGTTTAGATAAATATCTTCTTAAGCCAGTAGTTGCAGCTTATCGATTTATCTTGCCAGAGATTGTGCGAGATGGAATCTATAACTTTTTTAGTAATTACAGTGATATTTACACTGCCCTGCAAAACTTATTACAGGGCAAGCCCGATTTAGCGTTTAATGATTTGATGCGCGTTGCTGTCAACACGATCTTTGGACTTGGCGGTCTCATGGATGTTGCAACACCAGGTGGACTTCCAAAGCATAAAGAGGATTGGGGTCAAACATTTGGAGTATGGGGATTGCCTTCGGGTCCTTATGTAGTGCTGCCATTTTTTGGTCCGAGCACTATTCGAGACACTTTTGGTACTGCGGCAGATTTGGAGACAGATTACTTATTTAAGTACATCCCGGATGTCGGGCTACGAAATAGCATTACGGGACTGCGTGTCATTGATGCTCGTAACACCTTTTACGAAGCGGGCGATTTATTGGATGGCGCTGCCCTTGATAAATATAGCTTCATCCGAGATGCCTATCTTCAGCGCCGTGAGTATCAGATTAATGAGGGCCGCAATGATGAGGAGCCACTCATGCCGCCTTATGAAAACCCTTACGAATAAGTAATATTGCTTAAGGGGCTAAAATTAGCCCTAGTTTATTTAGAGTTGATGGGACCAAAGCACATGAAAAGCAATAAAACAATCTCAAGATGGCTTGCTACAGTCTTATGCCTCGTATCTGGGGTGGTTTTAGCCCAAGTACCTGATCAAAATACCCCTCCTGATGTATTGATCAAGATGGTGGTGTCAGACGTGATGGCTTCAGTTAAGGCTGATCCCGACATACAAAAAGGCAACATCCCTAAGGTGATGGAGTTGGTAGAAAAGAAAATTGTCCCATTTACTGATATGCGCCGTACTACTGAGATGGCAATGGGCCCCAATTGGAAAAAAGCAACTCCAGAACAGCAAGCCATTCTTACAACGGAATTTAAAACCCTATTAATGCGGACCTATTCAGGGGCCTTGAGTCAGCTGCGCGATCAGACTGTTCAATTTAAGGCATTAAGAGCGGCTCCCGACGATAAAGAGGTTGTGGTGAAAACGGTCGTGGTAGGTCGCGGCGATCCAATCTCCTTAGATTACCGCCTGGAAAAAAGCGCTACCGGCTGGAAGGTCTATGACATGAATATCATGGGCGCTTGGTTGGTCGAAGCATACCGCAATCAATTTACAAATCAGATTGGTCAGAATGGTATTGATGGTTTGGTGAAATTTTTACAAGATCGTAACAAGCAATTAGCTGCTGCTAAGTAAGCTAATTCAGATAGAAATTAAAATAATGCCGTTTTGCTTACCCCAGGAAGTGACACAAGAAAATGTCATGCATCTTCAACAAGAGGGTTTATCCAATCTTGCCGAATTGAGAAGAGTCGATTGTTCTGCTCTAAAAGATTTTGATTCAACTGTACTTACTGTTTTATTGGCATGGCAAAAAACATTGCAAGCCAATGGCCAATCACTCGTTGTCGAGCATCCTCCTGAAAAATTAAAAGTATTGGCCAATGTATATGGTGTATCTGCTTTGCTAGGCTTGTAACAGCATGCATTCAGCCATATCGATTAAAAATATAACTAAAAATTATGGGGCACTCAAGGCGCTAGATAATGTTTCTTTAGCGATTGAGCCGGGCGAATTTTTTGGCTTACTTGGCCCCAATGGGGCAGGAAAGACCACCTTGATTTCTATTTTGGCTGGCTTAGTCAGGCCTGACCAAGGGCATGCTGCCATTATGGGTGCAGATGTGCAAAGGAATTTTCGGGATGCAAGGCGAATGCTGGGAGTTGTTCCCCAAGAATTGGTTTTCGACCCCTTCTTTACGGTGCGTGAGACTTTACGCTTTCAGTCAGGCTATTTTGGGATTCGCAATAACGATGCTTGGATTGATGAAATCATCGCCAATCTTGATCTTGCCAATAAGGCCGATAGTAATATGCGTTCTTTATCAGGTGGCATGAAGCGTCGAGTATTAGTGGCTCAGGCATTAGTACATAGACCGCCAGTAATTATTTTAGATGAGCCAACTGCTGGTGTAGATGTCGAGCTGCGACAATCTCTATGGCAATTTATTAGCAGGCTAAATCAAGATGGTCATACGATTGTTTTAACTACACACTATCTAGAAGAAGCTGAAGCTCTATGTGAACGAATCGCTATGCTCAAGCAAGGAGAGATCGTTGCTCTTGATACCACTGCTAATTTGTTAACTCGCTATGGCTCAGTTAAAAAAGACGGCGAAGGCAAGACAGATTTAGAGGATGTCTTTGTCAATATTATGTCTGGGGGTGTTCTATGAAAACTGCCCTGAATAAGCCTGTATTGGAATACGGTAGCGGCTTTCCAACGTTATTGCGCAAAGAGATCATGCGTTTTTATAAGGTGGCGTTTCAGACGGTAGCCGCACCCGTACTCACCGCAATCCTATACCTCATGATTTTTGGTCATGTGCTAGAAGGTAAAGAAATTTATGGACGTTTAAGTTATACCGCTTTTTTAATTCCGGGCCTGGTGATGATGACGGTGCTGCAAAATGCATTTTCAAATACTTCCTCATCTTTGATTCAATCGAAGGTAACTGGCAATTTAGTGTTTGTATTGCTTGCCCCATTAAGTCACTTTGAGTTTTATGCAGCATATATTTTGGCTGCTGTATTTCGTGGCATTGTGGTGGGCCTCGGCGTTTTATGCATTACTGCTTGGTATGGTTTGCCAAGCATTGAATACCCCTTATGGATTTTGACTTTTGCATTTTTGGGCGCTGCAATTCTAGGAAGCTTGGGTCTGATTGCCGGTATTTGGTCGGATAAATATGATCAGTTAGCTGCTTTTCAGAACTTCTTTATCATGCCGGCAACCATGCTCTCAGGCGTTTTTTATTCTATTCACTCTCTTCCGCCAGCCTGGCAAGTGGTATCGCATTTCAATCCATTTTTCTACATGATTGATGGATTTCGGTATGGCTTTTTTGGGGTCTCAGACATTTCCCCTTGGACCAGCTTCGCGATTGTGAGCGCTTTCTTTGTGGTAGTTTCAGTGATCGCTTTACGTATGCTTCAAAAGGGCTATAAGCTCAGACATTAAAGGAGAAAAAGATGTTTCCAACCCCCGAGCAAATTGAGGGCTATATCAAACAGGGAATTGACTGCACTCATCTCAAAGTAGAGGGCGATGGGCAACATTTTTTTGCAACCATTGTGAGCCCTCAGTTTGAAGGTAAACGTTTAATACAGCGTCATCAATTAGTGTATGCAGCGATGGGGGATCGAATGAAAGCTGAAGTTCATGCTTTGTCGATCAAGGCCTTTACTCCTCAAGAGTTTGCGCAGAATTCAGCTGCATGATATTGCTATAGTGCTTAAATAAACCCCAAAAGTTTTTATTGGAATCGTTTCATGGATAAATTAAGAATGGTTGGCGGCACACCACTCAAAGGTGAGGTGATCATTGCTGGCGCTAAAAATGCTGCACTCCCAATTCTTTGCGCCTGTCTTTTAACGGATCAGCCAATCATTTTACGTAATGTGCCTGACTTGCAAGATGTGCGCACCATGCTTAAGCTTTTGCAAGAAATTGGCGTGACTGTGAGCTTTCCTGATGCGGGTGATCGTAGTCATCTAGTCTTGAGTGCCTCCGTGATCAAGAGTTCAGAGGCAACCTATGAGATGGTCAAAACCATGCGTGCTTCCATCCTAGTATTGGGCCCACTTCTAGCCAGAATGCATAGTGCAAAAGTATCTTTACCTGGCGGTTGTGCTATTGGTGCACGCCCAGTGGATCAGCATATTAAAGGCTTAAAGGCGATGGGGGCTGCAATCAAGATCAAGAGCGGATATATACAAGCAGAGATTAAGCCACCACTTGAGCGCTTAAAGGGCGCATCCATTTTGACTGACATGATTACGGTGACTGGGAC
>CAJARE010000023.1 GCA_903944255.1 uncultured beta proteobacterium | reverse complement strand
TTCGCCTTCGGTGCTGGTTTAGCAACTACCTTCTTAGGCGCTGGTTTAGCTGGAGTCTTCGCTTTAGCTTTAGGTGCTGGTTTAGCACTTTTTACTGGCTTAGCTGGTTTTTTGGTCTTGGTATTAGGCATTTATTAGCGCTTACTCACATTACTGTTGTTGATATCGACTGATTAATGACAGCCCCGTTGTTCACTTGCCCAAAATTTCATCACAATACAGCGCAAGTGGCTGAATTAAATCGGTTTTTTCTTGGGAACAGAGGATTATAGTCGATTACGACTTTTTTTCCCTCCATCTTCCTAAAAATATGGGGGAATTTAAGGAAATTTCTAGGGGTAATTCAGAAAATTCTTAGGAGAATTTCAGTTTTTCGCCCAATTCACGATATCGGGCGCGGTCTTGCTCATCGGCGGTATTTCCAGCGATTTTTTGGGCTATTTCGGTCATTTCTTGTTTGAGTTGGGTTAATTCAAGCTTTTTAAAGGCCCCATCTAGGTCTGCAACCGCCCCATCTAATTCCAAATCAGAGTCCATCACCCGCTTTCTGAGAACCTCATAGAGCGGCGCCATTTCACTGTGAGATAGCTGATCTTGGAACATCGCAAATGCACCTGCCCCCACAACACCAGGCTTGCCATCCTCACCAGCAATGAGTTCAACCCGATCACATTGCGCTAGAAGGTCTTTCATTAACTCAAGTGCCTTGGCTGATCTTTGCTCTGCCGCTTTTAAAGCCAGTGCTCGTTGATTACTGTCCATCGCCTTTCCTAAGTGAGGAAATTGAACTAATACGCGCAACATTTGCTCAGCTAAATCGGTGGGTGCCTTTGGTGGCTCAATACTTTGATTGGCGACTCGTTTTGCTGAGCCCTTAGAAGCCTGCCAAGGTGCACCTTGTCTGTTACCCATATTTGCAAATGGATTTTGCGTCCTGGTTTGTGCGGCTTGATATGTCGATTGCCGCACTGGTGCTGGAGCGACTGTCAATCCACAAAAAGCTTCCAACTCAGCAGGAGTCGTATTTGTCCGAATCGCTAACTCTCGCAATATCTGAGTGCGAAGCGCGATCGGTGGCATTGATAACAGTAAAGGTTTAGCAGCATGATGAGTATGTGCTCTACCTTCAGGCGTTGTTAACTCATGATCTTCACTAACGATCTTAAAAAAGAAACTGGATATAGACATTGCTTCTTTGATCACTTTTTCAAACGCAGGGGCGCCATAGGCGCGTACATAACTATCTGGGTCATGCTCACTTGGTAAAAATAAGAAACGAATCTCTTTGTCGTCAGACATCAATGGTAAACAAGCCTCGAGTGCCCGTTGTGCAGCTCGCTGACCAGCAGAGTCACCATCAAAAGAAAAGACGACTTTGTCTGTTTGTCGTAAAAGCATGCGGACATGGTTTGCAGTGCATGCAGTTCCTAAGGTTGCAACCGCATTCGGAAAGCCCAGTTGCGCAAGTGCCACTACATCCATATAACCTTCGCAAACCAAAACATATTCTTGCGCACGAATGGCTTGTCTTGCCTCAAACAAGCCATACAAGGTATTACCTTTTGAGAACAAAGGAGTCTCTGGAGAATTTAAATACTTCGGCTCGCCTTGATCCAGGATGCGTCCACCAAAACCAATTGTTTGACCTTTAGGATTGCGAATAGGAAACATGATGCGATCCCGAAAACGATCGTAACGCTTCACTGGCTGGCTACTG
Organism: uncultured beta proteobacterium; assembly: GCA_903944255.1. GTDB lineage: Bacteria > Pseudomonadota > Gammaproteobacteria > Burkholderiales > Burkholderiaceae > Polynucleobacter. The sequence goes on along the minus strand of CAJARE010000023.1, from coordinate 8,176 downwards.
TCAGTCTGTTCCCCCTGAATCAACAGACCACCTTCGAGTAAGGTTTTGGCTATCTCTTCATTGGCGTAACTTCCAAAGACTGCTTCTAGGCCCTGCCAACCATCAGGGGTGTAGCCAAGGGCATAGCGCTTAGCGATTTCTCCAGTCAAGCCTCTACCCTTAAGGTACTCGACTGCTCGAGTATTTCCTTTGAGTTGTTGTCGATACCAATCTGCGGCTGCACTCATGACTTCACTTAAAGCCATGGCTTGCTGCTGACGTGCAACATCATTGGCAGTGCGTTCCTCACGAGGTACATCCAGACCTGCAGAGCGAGCAAGATCTTCGATCGCATCGACATAACCTAGCCCTGAGTACTCCATCAGAAAACTAATTGCCGAACCATGTGCTCCGCAACCAAAGCAGTGATAAAACTGTTTCGTGGGTGATACGGAGAATGAAGGCGATTTCTCAGAATGAAACGGGCATAAACCTTGATAGTTCGCGCCCGCTTTTTTCAGTTTTACGTGTTGCCCAACCACATCAACGATGTCTACCCGATTGAGTAAATCGGCAATGAAGGATTGAGGAATAAGTGCCATAAGGCTAAGAGTATGAGGTGAGTTCTCTTATTTTGCGAGTGCGGCTTTTACTAGACCCGAAACTTTACCCATATCTGCCTTGCCAGCTAACTGAGTCTTGAGGGTGCCAATCACCTTACCCATATCCTGAGGACCACTCGCACCAGTAGCCGCTACTGCTGCAGCTACTGCCGCTGCAACCTCAGCATCCGATAATTGTGCTGGCAAGTAAGCTTGCAAAATAGCCATCTCGCCTACTTCAATTGCAACCAAATCATCTCGCCCTGCTTTTTCAAACTGGGTGATGGAATCTTTCCGTTGCTTCATCATTTTTTCAACAATCGCTATCACACCGGCATCATCGACCACAATGCGCTCATCAACTTCGCGCTGCTTAATGGCTGCCAGCAAAAGACGAATAGCACTTAAACGTGCAGTTTCTTTTGCGCGCATGGCAGATTTCATATCTTCAGTGATTTGATCTTTAAGAGTCATGACTAAGTTCCTGATGTATTCAATGTTGAGTGATTTCTAGCGATTAAAAAGCAAAAACCCGCTGCGTTTCACCGTCAGCGGGCTTCAAAGCTTCTCGGTGAAGAGAGCTTCTAAATTCTATTAGTAAAGCTTCTTAGGCAACATTTGGCTGCGAATACGCTTGTAATGGCGTTTAGCAGCGGCGGCCTTTTTACGCTTACGCTCAGCCGTTGGCTTCTCGTAAAACTCGCGGGCACGCAAGTCTGTCAAAAGGCCATTTTTTTCAATGGTGCGCTTGAAACGGCGCAATGCCACTTCAAATGGTTCGTTTTCGCGGAGGCGGACTGTAGTCATACTGGTTTAACTCGTATATGCTCGAAAAATATCGAAAAATTAACTGAATTGCGATTCTAGCACGACCAAGTACAAAAATGATTGTTTTAGGCATAGAAACTTCTTGTGATGAGACCGGGGTGGCTTTATACAACACCACACCCTGGGAAGAGGGCAAACCTGCATTTTTAGGCATTCTAGGCCAGGGTTTGCACTCCCAAGTCGCCATGCACCGAGATTATGGGGGTGTTGTACCTGAGCTTGCCTCACGAGACCATATTCGCCGGGTCATACCCCTTTTAGACCAATCTTTGAGCCAATCTGGTCTGAAATTGACTGATATTGATGCCGTAGCCTTTACCCAAGGACCAGGATTAGCAGGCGCTCTACTGGTTGGAAGTGCCTTTGCAAAAGCCCTGGCTCAAGGTCTTCAAGTGCCATCAATTGGGATACACCACTTGGAAGGACATCTTCTTTCTCCTTTGTTAGGAGAAACAGCGCCACAATTTCCTTTCATCGCCCTCTTGGTGTCTGGTGGGCATACCCAACTCATGAAAGTCTCTGGCATTGGTCAGTATGAACTTTTAGGCGAAACCTTAGATGATGCTGCAGGCGAAGCGTTTGACAAAACAGCCAAGCTTTTGGGATTGGATTATCCGGGAGGTGCAGCAATTTCAAAGTTAGCAGAAAGTGGGCGTGTTGGAATTTTTGATCTGCCAAAACCAATGTTGCATTCTGGCGACTTAGATTTTTCTTTTTCTGGATTAAAGACAGCGGTTCTCAATCAAGTAAAAAAATTCAATGAAAAAAAGATGGTGGACCCTGCTGAGATAACGCAATTTCATGCTGATCTAGCCAGAAGCTTTGTCGACTCGATTGTGGCAGTCCTCACGAGTAAAGCTGCAAAAGCGCTTAAAGAAACCGGATGTAAACATTTAGTTTTGGCAGGTGGAGTAGGCGCAAATGTCCAACTACGTTCAGCATTCAATGAGATGTCAAAAAAGAATGGTTTTGCAGCCCATTACCCCCCTCTCGAACTGTGTACCGACAATGGTGTCATGATCGCCTTTGCCGGAGCACTCAGAATGCTTACTGAAAATAATGGCTCCACAAAATCAGGAGCCTTTGACATCAAACCCCGCTGGGATTTGGCAAGTAATAATTTAAGGTAGTCGGGCTGCTGCCCTTATTTAACCAGACTAATACGGGCAAACGCACTGTGGTTATGAATCGACTCAAAGTTCTCTGCTTCAACCACTAAAGAGCGAATTCGCTCGTCTGCTTTCAGTTGCCCAGCGACATCACGTACTAAGTCTTCTACAAACTTGGGATTGCTGTAGGAATGCTCAGTCACCCATTTTTCATCAGGGCGCTTTAATAATCCCCATAACTCGCTAGAAGCTTCGCTCTCTGCAATAGCAACTAAATCATCTACAGTCATTTTTGCGCTTGAATCGAGCACTACTGTCATAGTGACATGTGAGCGTTGATTATGAGCGCCAAATTCTGAGATCTCTTTAGAACAAGGACACAAACTCATTACTGGCACTTGGGCGCGTAAACCTAATTCAATATCAAGCTTGCCCGCAGTATTTTGTTTTGCAGTTGCCATCCAAGTGACTTCGTAATCCATCAAACTTTCAACACCAGATACTGGCGCTGCTTTTTTGACGAAGTGTGTATAAGTAAACTGCACATGACCTTCTTTGGCATCTAATAACGGCAACATTGCACTAACCATTTGAACCACAGTTGTGCTGTCAACAGGCTTATCTTGCTTTTGCAAGAGCGCCATAAAACGAGACATGTGCGTACCCTTCACATGGGCAGGCAAGGCGACATCCATTTCAAACTGCCCTACTGATGGGAAGTCGCCCGTCTGACTGCGAATGATGAGAGGGTGACGCACGCCGCGTATACCAACCTTTTCAATAGGCAATGCGCGCTCATCCAAAGTGGATTGCACGTCAGGCATTGCGCTAGCTTTCAGAAAAGCGGGGTTCATGTCATTCATAGGTCTATTTTCAAGCAAAACGAGCTTATTTGCCTATAAGCGCTGAATTTATTGCAATTAGCGCCGGAAAACGTTGTTTGATGGAATTGGAAACACCCTCTACGTCAAGGCCACACTTGGTCATGAGCAAGTTGTAATCACCATGCTCGATGAATTGGTCAGGTAAACCTAACTGCAGGAGGGGTTTATTGATGCCTAACAGAGAGAGCGCTTCCAAACAGGCACTTCCAGCACCACCGGCAATGGCACCATCCTCAATCGTCACTAAATAATCGTGATCTGCTGCTAAAGATTTCAGAAGATCTATATCTAACGGTTTTACAAACCGCATATTCGCCACAGTAGCATCAATACCCTCTGCAACTTCTAGGGCCGTATAAAGCAAAGTTCCAAAAGCGAAGATAGCCACTCGATTTCCAGAATCTGCATTGGATTGGCGACGAATCTCACCCTTACCTAGTGGCAAGGTCCGTAGTTCTTTTGAAGGAATTATGCCAACCCCTGAGCCCCGTGGGTAGCGCACTGCGCTAGGATGAGGTTGATGATAGGCAGTGGTGAGCAAGTCGCGACATTCTGCTTCATCTGCAGGCGTCATGACCAACATGTTCGGAATGCAGCGTAAAAATGGGATGTCGTAGGCACCTGCATGCGTTGCCCCATCTGCACCCACAAGTCCAGCCCGATCTAATGCAAAAAGCACTGGCAAGTCTTGGATTGCGACATCATGAATCAATTGATCGTAAGCACGCTGCAAGAAAGTGGAATAAATCGCCACTACTGGCTTCATTCCTTCGCATGCCATACCAGCAGCAAAAGTGACAGCATGTTGCTCGGCAATACCAACGTCGTAATAGCGCTTCGGAAACTGTTTCTCAAACTCAACTAAGCCTGAACCTTCACGCATTGCAGGCGTAATGCCAATCAATAAGGGGTCAGCATGTGCCATATCGCATAGCCACTCACCAAATACTTGCGTAAAAGTTTTCTTGCTAGCAGCAGGTTTTTTGACACCTTCTTCGGGGTTGAACTTACTGGGGCCATGGTAGAGAACGGGGTCTGCTTCAGCTAACTCATAGCCTTGACCTTTGCGCGTGACCACATGCAAAAACTGTGGTCCGCCACCCTCAAGCGCTAAGCGGCGAACGTTTTGTAGCATCGGTATCAGGGCGTCTAAATCATGCCCATCAATCGGCCCAAAGTAATTAAAGCCAAACTCTTGAAAAATCGTTGATGGTGAGACCATGCCTTTAGCGTGATCTTCAAGACGTTTAGCAAATTCACGCAAAGGGGGCGCTATCGATAGAACACTATCGATACCTTTTTTGGTGGCCGAATAAATATTGCCACTCAGTAGTCTTGCAAGATGACGATTGAGCGCACCCACCGCAGGAGAAATTGACATGTCGTTGTCATTCAAAATCACCACTAAGGGAAGATCGTCATAGACGCCAGCATTGTTCATCGCTTCAAATGCCATACCACCGGTCATCGCACTATCACCCATCACTGCTACTGCAACGTGACGCTCACCCTTCGTTTGAAATGCGCGCGCCATTCCCATTGCAGCAGAAATACTGGTAGATGAATGCCCTGTACCGAAAGCATCAAATTCACTTTCAGCTCGATGCGGAAAACCAGAGATACCTTGGAACTGACGCAAAGTACTCATGCGTTCGCGTCGTCCAGTCAAAATTTTATGGGGGTAGCTTTGGTGGCCTACATCCCACACAATGCGATCGTCAGGGGTATCAAAGACGTAATGCAGAGCAATGGCCAACTCCACAGTACCTAAATTAGAGGAGAGATGACCCCCTGTTTTGGATACGGAATCCAAAACAAATTGACGTAACTCATCCGCCAGAGGAGGCAGCTCTTCACGAGAGAGTTTTCTTAAATCAGCGGGGGAGTTGATGGAAGTTAAAGTCATTTCATTAAATCAATATCTACTTACTTAGCTCTATTCACAACTAAAAAAGCTAAATCTTTTAAGGCTTGAGCATCACTACCAAAGCCATCTAAGCTTTTAATGGCAGTTTCTTGTAATTCTTTGGCCGTTTTCTGTGCATAGTCTAAACCCATCAAGGTCACATAGGTCGGCTTATCATTGATAGCGTCTTTCCCTGCTGTTTTTCCAAGGGTTTGACTATCCGCTGTGGCATCCAATACGTCATCAACAATCTGAAATGCTAAACCCAAGGCTTGAGAATAATCTTGTAGATGCGCCATTTGAGTTGGGTTCAGCTCAGCAGCAATACCACCTAACTCGACAGCGCATGATAGTAATGCCCCTGTCTTCATTGCATGCATTTGTTTCAAACCCGCTAAATCCAGTTTTTTACCAACGCTTTCCAAATCAATTGCCTGGCCACCAGCCATACCCCGCGAGCCTGATGCAGCAGCCAATGCGCTAATCATCAATAGGCGCACATCCACACCGCACTGCGCATTCGCTAAGATTTCAAATGCACGTGTTTGAAGAGCGTCTCCGACTAAAAGAGCGGTAGCCTCATCAAATGCCTTGTGAACAGTGGGGCGACCACGACGTAAATCATCATCATCCATACAAGGCAAGTCATCATGTACTAATGAATAGGCATGTATACACTCGATAGCAACCGCAGCAGCATCTAAGGCAGCTTCTTTTTGCTGATGATCTGTATCGCCTAATTGACCAGCGGCATAAACCAGTAAAGGTCGAATGCGTTTTCCACCACCTTGAGCCGCATACCGCATCGCCTCATGTAAACGTGTTGGATTGGTTTGTGCAGAATCGAGCAGCTTATCTAAAGCTGCTTCAGTACGCTTAGAGTGAGAAGTGACCCACTCCTGAAATTGATCAACTGAATTCATTAAGCCTCAAAAACTCTCACTTGCTGCTCTACTTGCGCCAGTACTCCTTGGCAATGTTTTAACAAAGCCGCGCCACGTTGGTAGGCAAGGAGTGTCTCTTCCAAGGAAAATTTTCCAGACTCCATGTCAGAAATGAGCTTTTCTAGCTCTTTAACGGCTTGCTCGTAACGCAAATCAGGGTCAATCTGAACCTCAAGACCCGGTTTTTGGTTTTCAGACTTTTTAGCTGGCATATGCGATTTCCTTGGTATTTCCCATACTGTTTGCCCTACATATTAAAGGTAGACGACATCCAAATGGGTATAATCCCTCCCTTCCTGTCCAATATCGATCCGTCGATGGTTGGATTGGTTATTCCGCTTAGCTTCGGCTGACGTTTTCGGGGGTGGGGAGAATGACTAATCTGGCTACCGCGCAGCAGCTTGCGCCGTCCAATCTACAACTGCCGGTTTCGGCATATTTTGACGCTGATTTATATCAGCAAGAAATTGAACTGCTTTTCAAGCAGGGGCCTGGCTATGTCGGCCATGAACTCATGGTACCTGAAATGGGCTCCTATCAAACCCTGACTGCAGAAAATGAGGGGCGCATATTAGTTCGTAATGAATTTGGCGTTGAATTACTTTCCAATGTCTGCCGTCATCGCCAAGCACTCATGCTCAATGGACGTGGAATTACTAATAATATTGTGTGTCCACTCCATCGTTGGACATATGATTTGGGTGGTCATTTATTAGGCGCACCTCACTTTGAAGACAAACCCTGTCTCAATTTAGGCAAATCTCCTTTGCAAAATTGGCAAGGGCTTTTATTTGAAGGTCCTCGCGATGTACGCACTGATTTATCTAATCTAGGGGTTGCTGAAGATCTGAAGTTTGATGGTTATCTCCTTGATCATGTCGAAGTACATGATTGCAATTACAACTGGAAAACGTTTATCGAGGTTTACCTTGAGGATTACCATGTAGTGCCTTTTCATCCTGGTTTGGGAAAGTTTGTTTCTTGCGAAGATCTGCACTGGGAATTTGGTGACTGGCACAGCGTACAAACTGTAGGCATCCACAAGAATCTTGAAGCCCCTGGTAGTGCTACCTATAGCAAATGGCATGAAGCAGTTTTACGGCATCACAAAGGCAAGACCCCAAGACACGGTGCAATTTGGTTGACCTACTACCCCAATGTGATGGTGGAGTGGTATCCAGGCGTCCTATGCATTTCTACCCTTTATCCGCTTGGTCCAAATAAGACTCGCAATATTGTCGAGTTTTATTACCCCGAAGAGATTGCCTTATTTGAACGTGAGTTTGTTGAGGCTGAACGTGCCGCTTATATGGAAACTTGCATTGAAGATGATGAAATTGCAGAGCGCATGGATGCTGGGCGGGCTGCACTCCTAGCCCGCGGTATTAATGAAGTAGGCCCCTATCAAAGCCCCATGGAAGATGGCATGCAACATTTTCATGAATGGTACCGTCGCATCATGAACTTCCATGGCGCATAATAGAATCATTCGAATATTGCATTAAAGAACATCCTTTTACTTTGTCCAACTAGGAAGATTTATGACTCCTCTAATTACCGCAAACCAGTTAGAAGAAATCATCAATAGTGGCGAGAACGTCTTGTTATGTGATTGCCGCTTTGACTTGGCTGATCCCCAGGCTGGTAGAAAAGCTTACGAAGAAAATCACATGTTGGGCGCGATCTATGTCGATCTGGATCAAGATTTATCTGGTCCTACGAATGGCACTAACGGCCGACACCCATTACCAAGTCCCGAAGCTTGGGCTCAAACTAAAACCCGTTTAGGCATCAACCCAAATACCCTAGTCGTCGCGTATGACAAACAGGGCTCAGTCTATGCCAGCCGTTTATGGTGGATGCTCAAAGCTACCGGTCACGCTCATGTTCGCGTTCTTGATGGCGGCTTGGATGCTTGGAATGG
>CAJARE010000022.1 GCA_903944255.1 uncultured beta proteobacterium | reverse complement strand
TCAGAAGCCAAATTGGGTTTGCTGCCAGGAACCATTGCACCCTATGTGATTAGAGCACTTGGTGAACAAGCCTCACGTCGATATTTTGTAACTGCTGAAGTCTTTACTGCTGCGCATGCAAAAGAAATGGGATTCGTACATGAATTAGTCGACCCAGAAGCTTTAGATAACAAGGTAGATGAAATCTGCCAAGCCATACTGAGTAACGGTCCCATGGCGGTCATGGCCTGCAAAAAGATTGTGCGAGATATATCGCAGCAAGCCATTACACCTGCCCTACTTGAAGATACTGTAGGGCGTATTGCCAATATTAGAACTAGTGATGAGGCTCAAGCTCGTATGAAAGCCTTTCTCGAGAAAAACAAATGAAGTCATCACCTAACCTTCCTCAAAAGGTCAAGATTGTTGAGGTTGGACCTAGAGATGGCCTGCAAAATGAAAAAGAGTTTGTGCCAATCGAGATCAAAGTTGAATTAATCAATCGGCTGTCACAAGCAGGTTTTCCGAATATTGAAGCAGCCTCTTTTGTTTCTCCCAAATGGATTCCACAAATGGCTGGCAGCAGTGAGGTGATGGCTGCCATTGCACGCAAGCCTGGAACCATTTACTCTGTACTCACTCCTAATATGAAGGGATATGAAGGGGCTCTAGCAGCTAAAGCGGATGAGATCGTCATCTTCTCTGCGGCCTCAGAAGCATTTGCTCAGAAAAATATTAATTGCAGCATCACTGAGTCCGTTGAGCGCTTTATCCCGGTTGCAAAAGCAGCAAAACAAGATGGCATCCGCATTCGGGGAAGTATCTCCTGTTCATTTGGATGCCCATACCAAGGATCAGTAACACCTGCCGAAGTGGTCGAAGTTGCTAAACGCATGCTGGACTTGGGTTGCGATGAGATTGATATTGCCGACACTATTGGAGTAGGCACTCCAGGTCAAGTTGCAAGCGTATTTGAAAATCTTTTTACCATCGCACCTAAAACCCAATTTTCCGGACATTTCCATGACACCTATGGACAATCTCTCGCCAATATATATGCAGCCCTTCAAACCGGCGTCAGTATTTTTCATTCTTCTATTGCAGGCCTGGGCGGTTGCCCCTATGCCAAGGGTGCCACTGGTAATGTCGCAACGGAAGATGTCTTATATATGCTCAAGGGCTTAGGTATTGAAACTGGGATAGACTTTGATGCTACTGTCAAAATTGGTGATTACATAACAAAAGCAACTGGCAAAACCAATGCATCACGTGTTGGTCGAGCAATTGCAGCAAAAATTCAATAGGAGATCAAGATGAATAAATTACTCAAAGTACTAGCGGCTGCACTGGCTGCTAGCTCCCTTCACTGCGCAGCTCAGAGCTATCCCTCTTCCAATATTAATTTGGTAGTTCCCTTTGCAGCTGGTAGCGGCACAGATGCAGTAGCGCGTATCATGGCCACCAAAATGGGAAGCATCTTAGGGCAGCCAGTCATCGTAGACAACAAACCAGGTGCAAGCGCTCAAATTGGTGCCCAATTAGTGGCCTCGGCTAAACCAGATGGATACACCTTGCTGATGACTACTAATACATCTCACTCCGCAAATCCTTATTTATTTCAAAATCTGAAATACGATCCGATCAAAGATTTCACACCGATTGCACGTGTTGGCGAGCTTCCATTTGTACTTACTGTTAATAACGACTTGCCCGTTAAGAGCGTTCAAGAGCTAATTGATTACGCCAAAGCAAATCCAGGGAAGCTGTCCTATGGCACACCAAATAGCACTTCATTAGTCACCACTGAAACGATCATGTACTTAAGCAAGATCGGCATGACACAAATTCCATACAAATCAAGCCCACAAGCCTTAACGGATTTGATCGGCAACCAAATTCAGGTTTATGTTGTTGATACTGGATCTGGTATGGGCATGATTAAAGCAGGCAAAGTGCGCCCTATTGGCTTAACTGGCAACAGACCGTATGCTCAACTGCCAAATGTACCTCCTATTGCCAAAACTATTCAGGGCTTTGACATCGTGTCTTGGAATGGCGTGTTTGGTCCAGCTAATCTTCCAAAACCCATCGTTGATAAAGTCAATGCCGCTATTCAAGAGGCATTAAAGGATAAAGACGTACAAGCTAAATTGGGACAACTTGGATTTGTCGTTTGGCCATCCAAAAACCCACAGGATTTCGCGCAATATGTCAGCGATCAAATGGCTTTCTGGGGTAAGTTAATCATTCAATCTGGCATCAAGTCTGAAATCAACTAATTAAATAAACATCAAGGAATGTGATGGGCCCATTAGCTGGCGTTCGTATATTAGATTTAACTGCGGTGATTCTAGGGCCCTTCGCAACCCAAATTTTGGCATCGATGGGTGCTGAAATCATCAAGATTGAAACGCCAGATGGCGACAATATGCGGGATGTCGGCCCTATGAGAAATCCAAAAATGGGGCATATTTTTTTACAAGCTAATCGCGGTAAAAAAAGTGTAGTGCTCGACCTAAAAGATCCTGCCTCTAAACAAGCAGCGGTTGATATTGCAAAAACAGTAGATGTATTTATTTCTAACATCCGTCCACAGGCGCTTGATCGACTTGGTCTTGGTTATGAAGATTTAAAGAAAGTAAACGATAAGATTATTTACGTATCCTGCTCTGGCTTTGGTCTTGATGGTCCTTATGCTGATAAACCTGCCTACGATGATTTAATACAAGGCGCTGCTGGCGTACCTTGGCTAATGCAGCAGTACGGAATTCATGAACCGCGTTATGCACCGACTACTTTAGGCGATAGAGTCACTGGGCTCCACTCTGTTTACGCAGTCACTTCAGCCCTCTATGCTAGGGAGAAGACAGGTAAGGGTCAGCACATTGTGGTTCCCATGTTTGAATCCATCGCCCAGTTTATTTTGGGAGATCACTTAGGTGGCCAGTCATTCATTCCACCAATTGGCAAATCTGGATACGCTCGCCTCTTATCACCCTATCGCAAGCCTTATGCCACAAAGGATGGATACATCTCTATTCTGATTTATAACGATAAGCATTGGAAAAGCTTCTTTGAGGCAATCGGACAACCAGAGCGCCTTCAAGAAGACATTTTTTGTACCCACGTCAATCGCGCAAACAATATCGATCAAGTTTATAAAGAAGTAGAAGCGATTATGGGGACCAAAACGACTGCACAATGGCATCAGCTCC
>CAJARE010000021.1 GCA_903944255.1 uncultured beta proteobacterium | reverse complement strand
TGCCAATAGCGGCGCTGAAGCCAATGAAGGCGCAATTAAGTTAGCGCGCAAATGGGGTCAACTCAATAAATCTGGCGCATTTGAAATCATTACTTTTGACCATAGCTTTCATGGACGGACTCTGGCTACGATGAGCGCCTCCGGAAAGCCAGGTTGGGATACGATGTTTGCCCCACAGGTGGCTGGCTTTCCTAAGGCAGATTTAAATGACTTAAATTCAGTCAAAAAGTTGGTCAACGATAAAACTGTTGCCGTGATGATTGAACCTGTTCAGGGTGAGGGTGGCGTCATTCCCGCTTCTGCAGAATTTATGAGCGAGCTGCGCAAATACACCAAAGAGAACAATATTCTATTAATCGTTGATGAGGTTCAAGCGGGCTGCGGTAGAACCGGCACCTTATTTGCTTACCAACATTACGGTATTGATCCAGACATCATGACCCTAGGTAAAGGTATTGGTGGTGGTGTTCCTTTAGCGGCACTGCTTGCTACTGATGCTGTGGCCTGTTTTGTCCCTGGTGATCAAGGGGGAACCTATAACGGCAACCCACTCATGACAGCCGTTGGCATGAGTGTTATCGAGCAGCTCTTAGCGCCTGGTTTCTTGGATAGCGTGAAGAGAAAAGGTGAGCTTCTAAAATCTGAGTTACTTGCCATTTCAGGGGAATTTGGTCTAGAGGGTGAGCGAGGCGAAGGTTTATTACGCGCCCTCATGCTTGGCAAAGACCTTGGTGGAAAACTGGTTGACCTTGCGCGTGATCGCACCCCAGAAGGTTTACTCATTAATTCTCCCAGACCAAATCTGTTGCGCTTTATGCCAGCATTAAACGTCAGTGATGATGAGATACGTCAAATGGCGACTATGTTGCGCGAACTTCTAAAGCAAGTAGCTTAGCGTAGTCAGTCGACCAAGTTTTTTGGCAAGGAAAACGTTACGTCCTCGACCACCCCTGGCAGCGCGCGAACTTGGCGTGGACCAAACTCTTGAATCCGCTTCACAATAGACTGTGCCAAGGATTCTGGCGCAGATGCGCCTGCTGTTAAACCAACCCGCTTCTTGCCGACAAACCACTCAGCCTTGAGTTGATCTGGGTCATCCACCATGTAGGAAGGTACCCCTAACTTTTCAGAGAGTTCACGCAAACGATTAGAGTTCGAGCTCGCCACACTACCAACCACAATCACTACCTCTACTTGAGGAGCCATAAATTTCACAGCATCTTGGCGATTCTGAGTGGCATAGCAGATATCTTGTTTTCGGGGTCGAACAATATTGGGGTATTTTTTGATAAGCGCATCAACGATTTCTTTAGTCTCATCTACAGATAAAGTGGTCTGTGTAACAAAGGCGATCCTTTCATCGTCTGAAAAAGACAATTTTTGGATGTCCTCTAATTTTTCCACCAGAAAAATACCTTCTTTGACTTGCCCCATTGTCCCCTCAACCTCGGGATGGCCTGGGTGTCCAATCATTAATACCGTGAATCCATCTTTACACATTTTGACAACTTCGAGATGCACCTTCGTTACCAAAGGACAGGTGGCGTCATACACCTGCAAGCCACGCTCCTGCGCATCCTTACGAACCTCTTGGGATACTCCATGGGCGCTAAAGACTACGATCCCACCTTTAGGAACCTCATTTAAGTCTTCAACAAAGATTGCCCCTTTTCCACGCAAATCATTCACGACGAATGCGTTATGCACAATCTCATGACGTACATAAATGGGCGCGCCGAATCGGCTCAGTGCTTCTTCCACGATATTGATAGCACGATCAACCCCCGCGCAAAAACCGCGCGGTTGTGCCATCAAAATTTCAGAGTCATTAGAAATAGATTGATTTGTCATAACTTACAGAATAGCAATGATTTCAGCTTCAAATGTAACAGGTCTTCCTGCCAAAGGATGATTAAAGTCAAACCATGCCCCCTCTTCATTAATCGATTGCAAGACGCCTGCATATTGTGCGCCCCCGGGCGCATTAAATTCAATCACATCGCCAGGATGAAATTCTACGTCGTCATCACGACCTTCTTTAAGCGCTTGCAAAGAAACCCACTGAACCAAATCTTCTTTACGCTCACCAAAACTTTCTTCAGGTGTTAGTACTGCACTTCTTTTTTCACTAACGCCTAGACCTAGCAACACTTTTTCAAAGCAAGGAGCAAATTGTCCAGAACCCATCAAAACCGTCGCAGGACGATCAACAAAAGTATTGATGAAGTCATCCCCATTGGGCAAGGTAAGTCGATAGTTGAGAGTCAAATAGGAATTTGGCAAAACGGTCAGCTTGGTCATAAGGAGATTGTATCTAGACCTGAGAGTAGTGGCCATTCCCCTATTACAGAATGGCCAAAACATGAACAGCCCAGAGAAAAGTTACGCCTTTTTGGGGCCCAATCTCTCACTGATGCAGAGCTTCTGGCAATCTTTTTGCGGGTTGGCGTAAGAGGTAAAAGTGCCGTATCTTTGGCAGAAGATCTTTTGCGCCAATTTGGGAATCTTCCTCGGCTGATGACATGCAAACCTGATGAATTTATTCAAGCTCATGGGATGGGTTTGTCTAAATGGTCGCAAATTCAGGCGGCGTATGAACTGGTCAAGCGTAGCCTTGAAGAGCAATTAGCTCAAGACTCCATTTTTTCATCGCCCATTCAAGTCAAAGAGTTCCTTCAGGCCAAAATTGGGGCCCTTCCTCACGAGGTTTTCCTCTGCCTATACCTAGACTCCCGTCTGCACTTAATCGAGTGCCAAGAGCTCTTTAGGGGCTCGATTACGCAAACCGCTGTATACCCAAGGGAGATTCTCAAAGAGGCCCTCGCCAGAAATGCCAGCGCTCTCATCGTGGCCCATAACCACCCTAGCGGCAACCCCTTACCTAGCGAGGCGGATCAAGAGCTCACTAAGATCTTGATTAAAGCCCTGCAATTGGTCGAAATCCCTCTTTTAGATCACTGTATTGTCAGTGGCAGTGGTTTTTTCTCATTTTCTGACTCTGGTCTTATGAAGATTGATTAGAAATGATAGTAAACGCTAACTTATATAAGTTGTTAAGCCTAATTCATGCCCTTTATTTGGAATCAATTGCAACCATCCGCATGCCAAAGTCATTTAGGGCTAGCCCAAAATAGGCTGAGACTGATACAATCTTCTCTTTTCGCAATTAATGGAGTTATGTCATGGCAAAAGTTTGCCAAGTCACTGGGAAAAAGCCGATGGTTGGCAACAATGTTTCCCATGCAAACAATAAAACGAAGCGTCGCTTTTTGCCTAATCTGCAAAATCGCCGTTTCTGGGTTGAATCTGAAAACCGTTGGATTAGCTTGCGCTTAACCAATGCTGGTTTGCGCGTAATCGACAAAAACGGCATTGATGCTGTTTTATCTGATCTTCGTGCACGCGGCGAAATTTAAGGGGCACACAAATGG
>CAJARE010000020.1 GCA_903944255.1 uncultured beta proteobacterium | reverse complement strand
CTTTGGGTTTACTACCGACACCGGAAAATCGATGCTATGCAGTGGGTCAGTTTAGTAATGATCCTGGTTTTTGGTAGCTTGACGATCTTTTTGCATGATAAAACGTTTATACAGCTTAAGCCTACTGCACTATATTGGCTTTTTTCTGCTGTTTTATTTATTAGCTCCGAATTTTTTAAGAAAAATTGGATTGAGGTTCTAATGGGTAAACAGGTAAGTTTAAAAGCCCAGAATGCTCGGTCTGTATGGTTAACATTAAATCGTGCTTGGTCGGCCTTCTTCTTTTTGATGGGCGCCCTTAATTTATATGTTGCCTTTGAATTTTCCGAAGAGACCTGGGTAAATTTTAAGCTTTTTGGTAGCACTGGATTGCTAATTGCATTTGTCATTATTCAGGGTATTTGGTTAAGTCGCCATATGGAGAATCCTGAATCATGAACATTAACCAAAAAAGAATCATGCTCTTTGAAGCTGATCTCCAAAAAACATTTGATTTAAAACACCTTCTGATTGAAGATGAGAGTCATCTTCATGCTGGTCATGCAGGAGCGGCTACGGGGGGCGGACACTTCAAACTAACCATAGTAGCTCCTGAATTCAGTGGCCAAAATCTGGTGGCACGCCACAGGGCAATTTATAAAGCCCTAAATGAGCATATCCCTAAGGAAATCCATGCATTAACAATCATCGCCCTCACCCCAGAAGAATTCTGGGCCTGATAAGTGCTTTAATATAGGGCACAAACTTACTCTTCAACAAATTTATCTATTATTCAAAATCTTATGTTTAAAGCCCATCATCTTATTTCTATTAGTTTTTTCAGTGTCTGTCTATTTTCGACCTCTGCTTTCTCTCAAAATGCTGCCATCGTCAATGGCAAGTCCATTCCCAAAGCCCAATTGGATAAATTGGTTCAAAAGTCTAATCAGCCTGATACCCCTCAGCTACGAGATCAAGCCAGAGAAATGTTAGTGACTCGTGAGTTAATTTTGCAAGAAGCAGATAAACGCGGCTTACTTCAAAAAGAATCTGTTCGAGATCAGTTGGAGCAATCTCGTACGGGTGTATTAGTTGCGGCTGTATTTGAAGATTTTGTTGAAAAAGAAGGCGTAGCAGATTCTGAGTTAAAGGCAGCATATGAATCTGTTAAAACACAGTACACCGGTAAGGAATATCACGTAGAGCATATTTTGGTTGAAAAAGAATCAGATGCCAAAGCACTTATTACCAAGATAAAAGGTGGCGCAAATTTTGAAGAGATTGCTAAAGCAAAATCAAAGGATCCTGGTTCTGCACCCAACGGTGGTGATTTAGGCTGGGTATCTGATAAAGCCCTAGTCCCAGAATTTTCAAAGGCGATGGTACAACTTAAAAATTCTCAAGTGACAGACAAACCTGTGAAATCTCAATTTGGATGGCACATTATCAAAATGCTTGATGTTAGAGAGGTTAAGGCTCCAAGCATGGATGAGATCAAAGATCAATTAAAGCAAATGATCATTTCTGATGAGAATTGGCAAAAAGCGAAGTTTGCTGAAATGACACAAAAGTTGCGTGCCAAGGCAAAGATTCAATAAGAATTTAAATCTATCTAGCGGGATAATGTTGCGGTCGTAGTTTATGAATCGCCATTCCCGCTAATCCGCAAGCAAAAGCGGACACCACAAAGACGTCTCTTGGTTGAGAGCTTTCCCAGATCCATCCGGCAAATAAACCTCCTAGCGTGCCCCCTAAACCATATGAAACGGTTGCCATTAAAGCTTGACCACGGGCCTGTAGCGGTCCAGTAAACCAGCGTTGTAAAAGCTTAGTCGCAGCACTATGGTGGGCAGCAAAAGTTCCGGCATGCATTACCTGGGCAATGATTAATACAGATGTTATGGGCAAAAAAGCCATTAGCGCAAAGCGAATAACGCCTATCCCAAAGGAAGCTTGTAAAAGCACCTCTGGATCGAGCCTACTGAGTACTTTACTCTGATAATAAAAGAACAATACTTCGGCAAAAACACCCAGGGCCCAAAATAATCCAATTTGGAATTTGTTGTAACCAAGATCAGCAAGATAAAGCGAATAGAAAACATACAGGGCTGCATGAGCAAATTGCATAAAAAAGCCAGATAATAAAAACCAACGTACATCTGGATTTAGCAGCACCACCCAAAACTCCCCTTTCACCATCTTACGACGTTCCAGCTTAGGTTCGTGCATTAAGAACGTGATTGCAGCTAGTGCAATCAAAATAACAGTACCAACGATTGGATACAACTCAATACTATTACGTTGGAATAATTCACCAGCAAACAGCACCATCATGATGAAACCAATAGAGCCCCAAAGTCGCAAACGACCGTAACGTGTATCAAAAGAATTGTCTTTATATAAGGCATGTACGGTAGCTGACTCACCAAGCGGCATTAGGCTGCTAAGAATGGTATGCAACACAAACATCCAAATAAAGAAACTGATATAGCTATTTAAAAAATAAATAACGGTGAATACTAGCGCCCCAAGACAAGTACAAAAACGAATGATGCCGATCCGATTCGAGAGGTAATCTGAGAGCCATCCCCAAGAAAATGGCCCAATAATGCGTGTGACTTGCAAGATCGACATTAAAATGGCTATCTCGATAACCGTAAATCCGCGATCTAAAAAAAATAAGCTGGCATAAGGTGAAACGAGGCCTATATAGGCAAAATACAAAAAGAAAAAGGACCCGAAGGCCCAGCGAACCAGTGGTGTCATTTCATTAGCCTAGGCTAATCCGATTGAGAACCCGGACGTGCAGAAGGAATTGGCGGTACAGAAAGAGAGACATCGCCACATTGTGCACGGTGACGCAAGGCATGATCTATCAAGACCAATGCAAGCATTGCTTCAGCTATTGGGGTTGCTCTAATGCCAACACAGGGATCATGTCGACCCTTAGTCTGGATGGTAATCGGCTTACCATCTATATCGATAGACTGTTTTGGACTGTGAATGCTGGAAGTGGGTTTAATCGCTATTGAAATTCTTAGATCTTGACCGCTGCTAATTCCACCTAGGGTACCGCCAGAATTATTAGTAGCAAAACCATCAGGATAAAGTTCATCGCCATGTTCGCTACCAAGCTGTGCAACAGATCTAAAACCTGAACCAATTTCAACACCCTTCACAGCATTAATACCCATCATCGCATGTGCTATATCAGCATCAAGCTTGTCAAATAATGGTTCACCAAGACCAATGGGAACATTGCGTGCACGTACTTCAATCTTTGCTCCACAGGAATCTCCAGATTTGCGCAATTCGTCCATATACGATTCCAGCTGAGGGATGATTTCAGCATTTGCCGCAAAAAATGGATTTTGATTGACTTGCGCAACATCTTTAAAAGGAATTTCAAGATGTCCTAATTGACTCATATATCCATAAAACTCGGTGCCATATTGAAGTTTTAACCACTTTTTAGCAATGGCAGCCGCAGCAACAACTGGCGCAGTTAAGCGAGCCGAGGAACGACCCCCGCCTCGTGGATCACGAAGACCATATTTATGATGGTATGCATAGTCTGCATGACCAGGTCTAAAGGTATGCAAGATGTCACCATAATCTTGACTTCGATGGTCAGTATTACGGATCAGTAATGCAATTGGTGTTCCTGTGGTCTTGCCCTCAAATACACCGGAGAGTATCTCAACTTTGTCCTCTTCCTTGCGCTGGGTTACATGGCGTGAAGTGCCAGGTTTACGACGATCTAGGTCAACCTGAAGATCTTCCTCAGAAAGTAACATACCAGGAGGGCAGCCATCAACCACAGCCCCTATCGCAGGACCGTGAGA
Organism: uncultured beta proteobacterium; assembly: GCA_903944255.1. GTDB lineage: Bacteria > Pseudomonadota > Gammaproteobacteria > Burkholderiales > Burkholderiaceae > Polynucleobacter. The sequence goes on along the minus strand of CAJARE010000020.1, from coordinate 2,408 downwards.
CTCACCAAAAGTGGTAACAGTAAAAAGGAGGCCTAAAGTATTTCCGGACATACCGACATTATGTCATTTGTCAGCATTTTCAGGCTAGATCATCTTAATTGACACTTTTTTCAGTATCTTCTGGCCAATCCCGAATATAGGCCTTTAACATCGTGTTTTCAAAGTCTTGAGCCTCTACGACAGACTTCGCTACATCATAAAAAGAGATGACCCCCATCAACATTTTTTGATCTATCACAGGAAGATAGCGAGCATGCTCTACTAACATCATGCGACGAACTTCATCAATCTCGGTTTCCATATTGCAGGTTAATGGGTTTGTATTCATGACTGAGTGGACTAGCAGTCCATCTAGCTTCCCATGATTTTTTGACAATGCAGAAATAAGCTCTCGAAATGTCAAAATTCCAACTAATTTGTCATACACCATCACAACTAAAGAACCAATATCGTGTTCGCTCATTACTAATACCGCAGTCTGTAATGGAGTATCAGGGGCCACAGTAAATAAGGTGCTGCCCTTCACTCGTAATATGTCACGAACTTTCATCTAATCTCCGAAACGATGATTTCATAGTTTCAATATATTCCTAAGAGTGCTTTGAATCAAGGATAAAGGACCTGCTTTTAGTAACGAATAACCCTAACAACTCCATTACGAACTTCCGGAAGATTTGAGACTAAAACTGCCCCCGCAAGCGTAATCCACCATGTCAAATAAATCCAAATCAGGGCAAGCGGAAAAATAGCAAATGCTCCATAAACAGTCTTATAAAAGGCTGTATTGGTAAGAAACACAGCAAATCCATACTTCATCAACTCAAAGCTTAATGCAGCAAAAAAGGCCCCAGTGATAGCATCGACCCACAGAATCTTGGAATACGGAAGGATCTTATAAACCACGGCATAAACAATGATGGCTAATAATATTGGTGTAACAGTTGCGATAACCCGAAAACCGATTGAAATAGCTTTGATCCAGCCTTCAGAAGCACTGAACAAAATCCCGCTTAAGTAGACACCAAGACCAAGTAGTATGGGCCCTAAAATAGTTGCTGCACCGTAGATAAAAATCTTTTTATAGAGCGGCCTTTTTTCCCGAACCTTAAATATTTGATTAAAAGCCCCCTCTATGACAACTAAAGTCATGATTGTAGTAATGACTAGACCAATTAAACCGATGTAGGTTAAGCCTCGCGCCTTGGATGAAAATTGATCTAGATAAACGAGTATTTGTTGATTAAATCCACCGGGCATATAAGTATCTAGAAGCCAGTAGCGAAAGGTATTCTTGACTTGAATCACGCTGGGCAAATAACTCATTAACATGGTGGCAAGCGTTACCATGGGCACCAAAGATAAGGTGGTGGTAAATGCCAAACTGGCTGCAATTTGCTTTATATTTTGACCCCGATTGCGGTCCCAGATCTCTTTTGCAAGAGAGAGCCATAATTGGGGGTTACGAATAAGGCGCATCGCCGTATCATAAGAGAAGATTATGAGCCAACACGATATTTTAGTTTTGTACTACTCCCGACATGGTGCTACTAGGGATTTAGCACTCCTTATTGCTGAGGGGGTCGAGTCAGTTCCCGGCCTCAATGCGCGCCTTAGAACAGTCCCACCTGTTTCAACAGTTTGCGAAGCTACAGAGGCCCCTGTGCCCAGTGAAGGCTCCCCATATGTTGAATATGCTGACTTGCAGGAATGCATTGGTCTGGCATTAGGATCCCCCACACGTTTTGGCAACATGGCAGCCCCTATGAAATATTTTTGGGATGGTAGCTCCTCAGAGTGGATGAATGGCGCCTTAATTGGAAAGCCTGCCTGTGTCTTTACTAGTACAGGAAGTATGCATGGCGGTCAGGAGAGCACACTACTAACCATGATGATCCCCCTGCTTCATCATGGTATGGTGATCTTGGGCCTGCCATATAGTGAGCCTGAGTTAATGACAACCCATACTGGTGGCAGTCCATATGGTGTTACGCATCTTTCTCATGCCGATGGGAGTGCACCTATCAGTACAGCGGAGCAGCGTTTAGCTAAGGCTCAAGGCAAACGTCTGGCACAAATTGCATTGCGTCTTATCCAAGCATAAAAGATCTCTATGTTTAGGAAGCTTCTAGAAAAAAATCCTTATCAATTGATTGCAAGCGCTGCATTCATTGACCTATTTATTCTATGCGTTTGTTGGGAGTGGTTTATCTCCCCATTACGACCTGGCGGATCGTGGTTGATTTTGAAAGCTATACCTCTACTATTTGCCATACCCGGTTTATGGAAGGGTAATATCTATACAATGCAATGGGCATCGATGTTAATTCTGCTCTACGTTACCGAAGGTTTAGTTCGAATTTTAGAAACTGGTGCCAACTTTTGGATGGATGTACTTGAAACTATCCTGG